>JAJEAZ010000616.1 GCA_022824105.1 Alphaproteobacteria bacterium | reverse complement strand
CGCGGCGTCCCGGATTTCGTCGGCATGGTCGGCCGTCCTCCACACCCAGTGCTGGGCATCGTGGGTCTGCCCGGACCGGGCGATAAGCTCAAGCGTCGGATCGAGCAGGGCGTCGCCCGTGGGCTTCCCGTCCACGAGGATGAGCGATTGGGGATCGGTGTCGATCCGGTCCTGCAGCGCCAGGTCCATCAGCACCGCGCCGGCCAATGCGCTCCTCATCAACGCATTCGGGACAGGCAGGAAGCTGCCGTCGCGGTCGTCCAGCAGAAGCAGCATGATCTCTTCGGCAAAACACAGCATCGCGGTCAGTCTCCCCGCACTACGGTCCCGGCAGGCGCCGTTCCATGCCGGCGGCCAGCCTCCGGGCGTTCCGGTCTGCCGGCTCCGCCCGTTTTTCGATATGGATTTCGCTGCGGAGCCGACACGACCGCGCTGCTGTCGAAAGCACTCTTGCGCATGCCTGTCTCCGAACCCCGTCGGCCGGAAGAATAACCCAATTTCGTTCAGGCAGCGCGTATTTCACGACAATGGGCCGCGCCCGGGTCCGGCGCCTCCACGCGGGTCTGTCCGAAACCGCTCGGTCCTACGCCGCGCGTTCGGCCCTGCGGAGCGCGGTTCCGGCGTGTTCGGGCTGGTCCGAGCGGAAGACGAGATCGTCCACCGGTTCGCCGGACTCGTAGCGGGCCACGAGTTCGTCCGGGTCGAAGGGCTGGCCGACCGGGTCGCGCGCGAAGGTTTCGCTCCGCATGAATTCGCCGGCCGCGGCCAGGTCCATCGCGTCGATCTGGAATTCGAGCCCGTTGCCGTCCGGGTCGCGGTAATACATGGAGAGCGTGAGCCCGTGGCGGATGGGCCGGTAGGGCAGGATGCCCATGCCTTTCAGCCGCTTGTAGGTGTCGAGCAGCTCGCCCAGGTCCCGCCAAGTGTAGGCGACATGGTTGACGCCCGCCTCGCCCGGCTGCCGTTCCACGGCGCCATCGGGCGCCGGCCCGAGGTTTATGAAGGCGAAGCGGTGGTGCTCGTCATCGTAGGTGAGGAAGGCGAGCCGGTCGTCCCGGTGCTGGGTCCGCGCCTCGAAAACCCGGGCGTACCAGCCGATCATCTCCTCGAAGCGGTGCGTGTTGTAGACGATGTGGGCGAATTTCGTGGGCGCGACCATTTCTGCCTCCCCGTGTGCATTCGCGTTTGCGGCCCGGTCAGACCCTGACCGGCGGTTCGGTCTCGCTCGTCGCCAGCATCTCCGCATCGGTCATGGCGAGAATCGTCTCATAGCGGCCGGGCGGATAGTTGGTCATGTGGGGCCCCGGCGCATCGGGGCCGGGCTGCCGCACGGCGCCTCCGCTGTCCTCGAAGTCGGAGGACCGCTTGTAGCGCGCAAGCTCCTCGCTTCCGATGCCGGCGAGCGCGACCACTTCCGGGTCGATCCACGCCTCGGCGTTTATCGGCCCGTCGGAATAGGACAGCTCCAGCGCGAGGTTCTCGGGCCCGGCGAAATAGATCGACTTGCAGAAGCCGTGGTCCCTGGGCCCGACGACCGGCACGCCCTTGGCGCGCAGGCGGTCCTTCATCGCCATCAGCTCCTCCTCGCCCCGGACGCGGAAGGCGACATGCTGCATGGTCCCGGCGGCGCTGTTGGCGCCGGGATTGCCGGCATGGGTGCGCCCGACCTCGGCCGGGATATCCCCTATGGCCTCGTTCTGCACCAGCGCGATGGAGCTCTCGTCATTCAGGCGCAGGAACCCGTGGAAGGTGTTCTCGACCCCGTGCATCCAGTAGAGCGCCACCAGCTCCATTCCGAGCTTGTCGGTAAAGAACTCGATCTGGGTCTTGATGTCGGCGGTGGTGATGGCGAGGTGGTGCAGGCCTTCGAGCTTGTTCATGGCGTTTCTCCCGATATGTCCGGCGGCTGCGCGGGGAGGTGATGGCTCAGGAATAACATCGCCCGGCGCGGCCCGATTTCCAACCCGGAATCCTGCGCCGGTCCGTCAGCAGAGGTCCGGCGCTTCGGCCGCCGCCGCGGCTTCCGCCGCTTCGAGGTCGAAGGCGTCGTAGCGGTAGAGCCAATCGAGCGTGCGGCTGCGCGATGCGCCGAGCGTCCGGTTGCGTTCGGCCGCCGCCTCGCCGCGCATGTGGAAGAGCTCCGCATTGCGGCGCGAGCCGGTCTGGA
This sequence comes from Alphaproteobacteria bacterium, assembly GCA_022824105.1. Taxonomy (GTDB): domain Bacteria; phylum Pseudomonadota; class Alphaproteobacteria; order Bin95; family Bin95; genus Bin95. The sequence continues at coordinate 1,398 of JAJEAZ010000616.1, read as the reverse complement.
TGCGGGCCGACCGGGCCCGGCGCAGGTCCTCGTAGCGTTTCAGGCCGGCCGCGACATCCCCGTCCGCCGCCAGGCATTCCGCCAGCACGGCGCCGTCCTCGATGGCCATGGCCGCGCCCTGGGCCATGAAGGGCAGCGTCGCATGGCAGGCGTCGCCCAGGAGCGTCACCCGGCCCTTGCCCCATCGCGGCATGGGCGGCCGGTCGAACAGCGCCCACTTGTAGCAGGCCTCCGGGTCCATCGCCTCGATCAGCCGGCGCACGCCGTCATGCCAGCCGGCGAAATCCTGCTTCAACTCCTCGATATCGCCGCGCTCGGTCCAGGATTCGCGCTCCCAGCCTTCCTTCTCGACCACGCAGACGCAGTTCACCAGCTCGCCGCTGCGGACATAGTAGTGGACGACATGCCCGCCGGGCCCGAGCCAGTTGGAGGAAACCGGGCGCACGAAGCCCTCCGGCAGCCGCGCCGCCGGCACCAGGCCGCGCCAGGCGACCGTGCCGGTGAAGGCCGGCGCCTCCGGGCCGAACAGGAAGGCGCGGACCGCCGAATGGATGCCGTCCGCGCCGATCAGCGCCCGGCCCCGGTAGCGCCTGCCGCCCGCCGAAAGCGAGACCCCGCCGGCGGACTGCTCGATATCGCCCGCTTCGGCAGCGGTGTGCAGCGCGATTCGCGGCTCCGCCCGGGCGGCGTCCGCCAGCGCGCCGATCAGGTCCGCCCGGTGGATATGGTAGTAGGGATAGCCGTACCGCCGCCGCAGCCCGTCGCCCAGTTCCACCTCAACGATGGTCTCGCCGCTCGCCCAGTCGCGCATCTGGCCCGAGACCGGGAGGAAGGCGACCGCCCCCAGCGCCTCCGCCAGGCCGAGCCGGTGCAGCACCCGGTTGCAATTGGGGCTGAGCTGGATGCCCGCGCCGATCTCGCCGAACTCCGGCGCCGCCTCGAACACGCGCACGCCGAAGCCCTTCGCGGCGAGGCAGAGCGCCGCCGTCAGCCCGCCGATGCCGCCGCCGGCGATCAGGACTTCGTCGTTGGCCACGGGCGGAGCTCCCGGTCTCAGCGGGAAGCCGGACGCGAAAGGGTGCGGGCCACCGCATCTGCCCAGCAAGCCCGGGCAGGCGCCGGGTCACCCTTCGGTTCGAAGCGCCGGGCGGACGGACGCGGGGCTTCGCGCGGGTCCGAGAACACGCCTGCGCCGAGGCCCGCCAGCACGGCCGCGCCCCAGGCCGTTGTCTCGGTGACGGCGGGGCGCTCCACGGCGAGGCCGGCGATGTCGGCGAGCCTCTGGGCGAACCAGTCATTGGCGCTCATCGCCCCGTCTATGCGGAGCAGCGCGGGTTCGAGGCCGTCTGCGGCGGCGGCGTCCAGCAGGTCGGCGGTCTGGTGCGCGGCGGCTTCGAG
>JAJEAZ010000284.1 GCA_022824105.1 Alphaproteobacteria bacterium | reverse complement strand
CTGGCTCCGGCCGGACTACCAGATACCGAAGCTCGGCCACAAGGCGAAGGGCGCGCAAGTGGAGGCCGACCTTGCCGCGCCGGAGGCCGCCAGGGGCAAGCCGGCATGGCCGAGGGAAGAACTGGCCCGCATCCGCGTCCTCCGCGACATGCTGGACCGCGCCGCCGCCCCGGCAAGCGCGGAGACGCTGAGCGCGGCTTTCAAGGGCAAGGATTCGCCCCGCCGGCGGAAAGCGGTGGAAAAAGCCCTCGAAACCCTCGCCGCCGCCGGCGCGGCGCAACGGACTGCGGACGGGGAGGACGGCGAGAGCCGCTATTTCATTCCACGGTAGGGCGGGGCAGGGAATGGCCGGGGCCGGACCCTTGCGTTATCGTGCAGGGTAAGCGGCAAACGGCGACGGGCCATGACGACGACTGCAACGACACTCGATACCCTTGCGGCGGCGCGGACCCTCGAATTGGCGACGAAGGTCGACCTGTCCCAACTCGAAACCCGGCTGACCAACCGGTTTTACGCCGTGGCGGCGGGCATTGTCGGCAGCAATATCGCCATCGCCGGCGTTATCGTCGCGCTGACCGCCTGAGAGCTTTCGTCGGAGGCCCCCTCCTCAAGCCCCGCAATCCCTCTCTGGAAGCGCCGCGCCCGGTCGCGGCCTTCGGTTCGCGCCGCGAAATGTTTGCGATGCCGCCGGCGTCCGTGCTAGTTTCACCCCATGACGGACGGGCCGACGCCGCGAGAGTTATCCGAGCGGATCGCCCGTCTGGAGGAGCGCATGGACACGCGAAAAGCGGAAACCGAAGCGGGGTTCGAGCGGCTGTCGAAGGAGCTGGCGCAACGCGACCGGGCAATGATCCTCGCCATGATCGTCATAATCGGCCTGGCCGTCGCGATCCTGAAATTCGCCTGACGGATCGTTCCGAAACATCTGCGTTGCCCGATAGTTTCGCAATCGCGCAAGGCAGCCGACGACCGGCTCTATGAGGCCGTCCCCACACGCCGCAGCAGTTCGTCGCGCAGTTCCACTTCATAGACCTTTCGGACCTGCTCCACTTCGGTGCCGTGTTCATACGCCCCGGCGCGCATCGTCCTTTGCAGCGCTTCGTCCTCGGCGAACCGCCTTTCCACATGGTCCAGGCGCAACTCGAAAATCTCGAAAGGCTGTTTCCCGCAGGCCCGTTCCGCGAGTTTGGGCGCTTCGCCGGCGGCCCATGCCTTTACCGCAAGACCGGTCGAAATCTTCTCCCCGAAACCGGTCAATTGGACCGGACTGCCCGGTTGCACGGTCGCCGGCGGCGGCAGGCGCTCCAATATCCTGTCCAGTTTTTCCCTTATCTCGGCCATGAACGCCCTGAAGGATTTCCGGTCCGCATTGACCGCTCCGGCCCAATTACCGATTGCAAACGCCGCTCCGACCGATGCGGCGACGATTCCCAGTATTTCCCACAGGTTCTGCGAGATGAATTCGCTCATGCGTTTCGCCGCTCCACATTCCGGCCACGAGCCGCGAGGCTCGATACCACCTTCCGGATGGAGATAGCGGAGAGCCCGGACAATCCTAAGCCGCTTGCCGGCGGCTGCGCAATGCGCAGGTCGCCGCCGCCCCTCACCCCAGCCGCCGGTCCAGCTCCGCGAGGCACGCCGCCCGGTCCGGCTGGAAGGCGCGAGCGATCCACCAGTCTTCCAGGGTGCGGAGCAGGCGGCCGAGCTTCGGGCCGGGGGGGACGCCGCGGCCGCGCAGGTCGCGGCCCTTGAGCGGGAAGGGCGGGGGCGGAGGGTCGGCCAGCAGCGCCTCGCCTGACTCGTTGCCGCCCGCGAGCAGCAGGCGGTCGAGGAAGCGGGCGCGGCCCTCGCGGTAGAGCGTGGCGCGGTCGAGCGGCTTCGGCTCGGCGAGCGCCTCGATGCGTTCCGCTTCGGCCGCGCTGAGCCGCAACCGGCCTGGGTCCGGGCGGGCGAGCAGGGCGGCGAGGCGGCGGACCGGGTCGGGCGCGGCGGCGAGCCGGGCTTCGGCCGCCACGGTGCGGGCCAGGCGGCCGGTCCTCTCCGCCGCCGGCAATATCGGGCGGAACACGCCGCGCGCCGCCATCAGGGCTGCGACCGGCACGGGGTCGGGCACGGCCAGCAGGCCCAGCATCTCCGCCCTGAGGCGCTCGCCGGAGAGCGACTCCATCAGCGGCGCGAGCCTGACCGCGGCGTCGAGGCTGGCGGGGTCGCCCGGCAGCGTGCCGAAGCGGGCGGTGAAGCGGAAGAAGCGCAGCACCCTGAGCACGTCTTCCCTTATGCGCCGCTCCGGGTCGCCGACGAAGCGCACGAGGCCGGCGGCGAGGTCTTCTTGGCCCCCGAAATAGTCGAACAGCCGGCCTTCCGGGCTGGCGGACATGGCGTTCACGGTGAAATCGCGCCGGGCGGCGTCCTCGCGCCAGTCGCGCGTCCAGGCGACCACCGCGCGCCGGCCGTCGGTCTCCACATCGCGGCGCAGGGACGCCACCTCGCAATGGCGCGTCCCGCCGATGGCCAGCACGACGCCGTGGTCCATGCCGTAGGTGCGGACCTTCAGGCCCGCCGCCTCCAGCCGCCGCACGGTCTCGGGCGGCTCCTCCGGCGTGGCGAGGTCGATATCGTGGACGGCGTGCCCGGCGAGCGCGTCGCGCACCGCCCCGCCGATGAAGCGGCAATCGCCCAGCGCCCCCACGATTCGCGCAATGTCCGGCTCGCGCATCCACGCCGCCGCGCGCGGGAATTCGCTCAATCCGCCACCTTGCCGGGCACGACCTCGCCGTCCACGACACGGGGCGGGCTGTAGGTTCCCTCCGGGTCCGAGGTGCCGGTCAGCGCCCAGTAGCCGAGCAGGGCCGACACGAGGCAGAAGCCCGAAATCACGATCGCGTTCCAGGGCGCGTCGCGGAGCCAGCCGGGCGCGGGCCGGCCGTCGCGGATCACGATCCACGCCATGTAGAGCAGCAGCGGGATCGACGCCGCGAGCAGGAGCTGGATGACGGCTTTCAGCATGGGCGGCCCGTGAGCGTGTCGTGGAGGTTGACCAGCATGCCCGCCGTCGCTCCCCAGATGCGGTAGCCCTGCCAGGGCAGCACATAATAATATCTCTGGAGCCCGTCGCGGAACATGGTCTCGCGCTTGTGGTTCGCCGGGTCGAGAACGAAGGCGAGCGGCACCTCGAAGGCCTCCTCCACCTCGAAGGGATCGACCGTGAGGTCGAGCGGCGGTTCCACCCAGCCGATCACCGGCGTGACCGCATAGGCGCTGGTGGTCTCATACACCTCCAGCCGGCCCAGCACCTCGACCTGGCGCCGGTCGAGGCCCACCTCCTCCTCCGTCTCGCGCAGCGCCGTCTCCAGTATGTCGGCGTCGTCCGGCTCGCGCCCCCCGCCCGGAAAGGCGATCTGGCCGGCATGCTGCTTGAGATGGTGCGTGCGCTGCGTCAGCAGGATCGTCGGGCCCCCGGCCCGCGCCACCAGCGCCACCAGCACGCCGGCCTGTTTCAGTTCCCGGCCGTTGGCGAAGGCGGGCCGCCCGTCCGGCAGCAGGTCGAAATCGCTGCGCCGGGGCGGAGCGAGGCCGTCGCGCCCGGAGCCGAGCCCGGCCGCGTCGAGGCGCGCGGCCACCTCCTCACGCCTCATCGTCGAGCGCTCCCAGATCGAACATTCGCCCCCCGCTCCACACGACATATCCGCTATCCGTTTCTTCCGCCAGGTCCGCAAGCTCGTACCAGGGCGCGCGCAGCACCGCCGCCTCTATGCCGGGCCGGACGAGCAGATAGGGCCGTCCCGCGATCCGGAGCGGATGGTCCGGCCCGAGCGCCACCCATTCGTCGATATTGGTGCGGAAGCGGACCTGTTGCTGCCGGCCCCGCCCCTCGGCCTGCATCTCGACCGCGACGAAAGGCGCATCCTCGACCTCGATCTCGACCCGCTCCACGGGCGTTTCCAGCAGGAAGCCGCCGTCGGGCGCCCGTTTCAGCACCGTGCTGAACAGCCGGACCAGCGCCGGGCGGCGGAAGGGCAGGCCGTTGTGGAACCAGACGCCGTCGCGGTCTATGCGCAGGCCGCGCTGCATCGGCGCGCGCAGGCGCGGCTCGTCCCCCGAATATTCGCCTGTCTCTACATGCTGGGCCATGGCGGTGCCATAATAGGGCAGTATGTCCCTGCCGGAAGGCCCGCGCCTCGCCGGTAGCGGGCGCGGCGGCGCAAGGAGGCCCCGTTTCATGCAGCCACAACGAAGCGGCTCCGAAACCCTGTCCGGGGAAGCCGCGGCCGGGCGCATCGACGCTGCCGCGGCGCGCCTGGGAGAAGCGCAGGACGCCATCGCGGAGGTGATCTTCGGCCAGGGTTCGGTCGTGGAGCAGGCGATCGTCACGCTGGTCGCCGATGGGCACGGCCTGCTGGTCGGCGTGCCGGGCCTGGGCAAGACCCTGCTCGTCGAGACGCTGTCGCGGGTGTTCGGCCTGGACCGGCGGCGGGTGCAGTTCACCCCGGACCTGATGCCGACCGACATTCTCGGCTCCGAGATTCTCGACGATAACGGGGAAGGCCGGCAGTTCCGCTATGTCGAGGGGCCGGTGTTCACCCAATTGCTGATGGCGGACGAGATCAACCGCGCCAGCCCGCGCACGCAGTCCGCCCTGCTCCAGGCCATGCAGGAGCGCCAGGTGTCGGTCGCCGGGCACCCGCGGCCCCTGCCGCGGCCCTTCCATGTGCTCGCGACGCAGAACCCGATCGAGCAGGAGGGCACCTATCCGCTGCCCGAGGCGCAGCTCGACCGGTTCCTGCTCCAGATCGACGTGGACTATCCCGACGCCGACACCGAACGGACGATCCTGCTCAAGACCACCGGCGGCGAGGCGCAGGAGGCGCGCCCGGCCGTCACGCCCGAGGAGCTGCTGGAGGTGCAGGAGCTGGCGCGGCTCATGCCCATCGGCGAGACGGTGCTGGCCGCCATCCTCGACCTGGTGCGGCGCGGCCGCCCGGAAACGGCGGAGGACGGGCGCATCGCCGAGTGGGTCGCCTGGGGGCCGGGCCCGAGGGCCGGGCAGGCGCTGATGCGCTGCAGCAGGGCGCGCGCCCTGCTGCAGGGCCGGCTTTCGCCCTCGGTCGAGGATGTGGGCGCGCTGGCCGGCCCGGTGCTGCGCCACCGGATGGTGCTCTCCTATGCCGCGAGGGCGGAGGGGATAGACGTTGACCATGTCATCGCCTGTCTGACCGCCCCGCTCGGCTGAACGGGACCGCGCCCCCGTGCCCGTCGCCGCCGCGGAACGGCTCGCCGCCGGCCTGCCGGCGCCGACGGTGGCCGCGCTCCGGGTGGCGGAAACCGTGAGCGCCGGGTCCCACGGGCTGCGCCGGCCGGGACCCGGCTACGATTTCTGGCAGTTCCGCCGCTACCGGCCGGGAGACCCGGTGCGTTCGGTGGACTGGCGGCGCTCGGCGCGGGAGGGCCGGGTGCTGGTCAGCGAGCGCGAGCGCGATGCGGCGCAGACCTTCTGGCTCTGGGAGGACCGGTCGGCCTCCATGGACTGGCGCGGCGCGCGCAGACGGGAGACCAAGGCCGACCGCGCCCGCCTGCTCATCCTTGCCGCGGCCCTGCTGCTGATGCGCGCCGGGCACCAGGTCGCCCCCATCGGCCCCGCGCCCGGCCGCTACCGCCACGAACGGCGCCTGGGCGAGCTCTCGCTGGCGCTCGACCGCGCGCCGCCGGTCGCGGGCCTGCCCCGCAATCTCGGTTTCGGGAAATATGCGCAGGCGCTGCTGGTGGGCGATTTCCTCGACGCCGCGGGCACGGTCGAACCGCTGTTCCGGCGGCTGGCGGATTCGGGCGTGCGCGGCCATATCGTGCAGGTGCTCGACCCGGCGGAGATCGACCTGCCGATGCAGGGAAGACGGCGCTTCATAGGGCTGGAAGGCGAGGGCGAGCTCCTCGTGCGCCGCGTGGGGGGCCTCCGCGCCGCCTATCGCGAGCGGCTCGAAGCGCATAATGAGGCATTGAGTGGCCGCGCCGCGCAGCTCGGCTGGACGGTGTTGCGCCACCTGAGCGATGCGCCGCCGGTCTCCGCGCTGCTCGCGCTCGCGGGCCAGCTCGCCGAACGGCCCGACCGGCTGTGCTGACGCTCGGCGCCATCGGCTTTGCGGCGCCGTGGTTCCTGCTCGGCCTGGCGGCCCTGCCGCTGGTCTGGCTGCTGCTCCGCATCACCCCGCCGCAGCCGGTCGCCACCCGCTTTCCCGCGATCCGGTTCCTGTTCGGCCTAAGGCAGGACGACGACAGCAGCGAACGCACGCCGCTCTGGATGCTGTTGCTGCGGCTGCTGGTCGCCGCGCTGCTGGTGCTCGCCGCCGCCCGGCCGATCCTGGCACCCGGCAGCCTGCTGGAGGGCCGCGGCGAGGTGGTGCTCGCCATCGATGACGGCTGGGCCTCGGCCCCGCACTGGCCGGCCATGCAGGCGGCCGCCCTCGGCATACTCGACGAGGCCGCCCGGCGGGGCCGCCCGGTCAGGTTGCTGGCGACGGCGCCCGGCCCGGAAGGCTATCCGCCGGAGGAAAGCGGCCCGCTGGAGGCCGGCGAGGCGGCGGCAGTGCTGGCGGCGCTGGAGCCGAAGCCCTGGCCGGCGGACCGCAACGCCGCGATGGCGGCCGTGCAGGAACTGGACCTTTCGGGGCCGGCAACGACCGTATGGGTGAGCGACGGGCTCGACAGCGCCGGCGGGGCCGGGTTCGCCGGGGCGTTGCAGCGCCTCGGCAGCCTCGATGTGCTGCGCCCCGAACCCGGGGCCCTGGCCCGGCTCCTCCTGCCCCCGGAGCGGGAGGCGGGCAAAGTAACGGTGCAGGTGGAGCGGGCCGGCGGCGCGGCCGGGAAGGTCACGGTCGAGGCGCTCGACGGGGAGGGCCTCCGGCTGGCCGCCGCCGAACTCGCATTCGCCGAGGGCGGGACCTCGGCGACCGCAACCGTCGAGCGCCCGGACGAACTGCTGAACCGTATCGCGCGCTTCCGCCTCGGCGGCGAGACCGGCGCGGGCGCGGCGGCGCTGGTCGGCAGCGACTGGCACCGGCGCAAGGTCGGCCTGGTGGCGCCCGGCACGGCCGGCCATCCGCTGCTGGACGACCAGCATTATCTTCGCGCCGCGCTCGCGCCGTTCGCCACGGTGGTCGAGGCTCCCGTCGAAGCGCTTCTGGATGCGGGCGTCGGGGCGCTGGTGCTGACCGACGCCGCGGCATTGAAGCGGGCGGAGCGCGACATGCTGGCCGGCTGGGTGGAGGCCGGCGGCGTATTGCTGCGCTTCTCGGGGCCGCGGCTTGCCGAATCGGGCGCGGACCTGCTTCCGGTGCCGCTGCGCCGGGGCCGGCGCGAACTGGGCGGCGCCCTGACCTGGACCAGGCCGCAGCGGCTCGGCGCCTTTTCCGGGACGGGGCCGTTCGCCGGGCTCGAGCCGGCCGACGACATCGCGGTGACCCGCCAGGTGCTCGCCGAACCGGGGCCGGAACTCGCGGAACGAAGCTGGGCGACGCTCGCCGACGGCACGCCAGTCGTCACCGGCGCGCGCCTCGGCGAGGGGTGGACGGTGCTGGTTCACACCTCCGCCAATGCGGACTGGTCCACGCTTGCCCTTTCGGGACTCTACCCGCAGATGCTGGCGCGCCTTGCCGCGCTCGGTCGCGGAACGGGCGGAACAGGCGGGCCGCTTGCGCCGGCGCGGATGCTGGACGGCTTCGGACGCTGGGCGGAACCCGGCCCGGCCGTATTGCCGCTGCCCGCGGACTGGCGGCGCGCCGGGCCGCCCGGCCCGGCCATGCCGCCCGGCCTCTACGGCCGGGCAGGAGGCTACCGGGCGGTCAATCTGGGCGGCTCGCTGCCGGCCCCGTCGCCGCTCGCCGGCCTGCCCCGGGGCGTCGTCGAACGGGGCCTCGCGCCCGGCCGAGAGCGGCCGCTCACGCCCTGGCTGCTGCTCGCCTGCATCGCCCTGCTCCTGCTGGACGGGGTCGCCTCCCTCGGCTATCGCGGCTACCTGCCGTTCGGCGCGCAGGCGGCGCTGGCGGCCCTGCTGTTCGCGGGCTTCGGCGCCGGGACGGAGGCGCAGGCGCAAACGCCCGAAAAACTCGCGGCCGAGGTGCATCTCGCCTATGTGCTGACCGGCGATGCGGAGGTGGACGAGACCAGCCGGGCCGGCCTGGCCGGCCTCGGCCGCGTCCTGAGCGAGCGGACCATGGTCGAGCCCGGAGACCCGCAGCCGGTCGATATCGAGCGGGATGAGCTGGCCTTTTTCCCGATGCTGTTCTGGCCGGTCGCCGCGAACCAGCCGCCGCTCTCCGACGCTGCCCGTGCGCGGCTCGCCGCCTATGTGGCGACGGGCGGCATGCTGGTGTTCGACACCCGCGACCATGGCTCGTTCGGCAGGCGGTTCGACATACGCGGCGGCGCCCTGACGCCGGAGCGCGAACGCCTGCGGCAGCTGCTGGCGGGCATGCGCGTGCCGCCGCTGACGGCGGTGCCGCCCGACCATGTGCTCACCAGGGCGTTCTACCTGCTCCAGAGCTTTGCGGGCCGGCATGCCGGCGGTACGGTGTGGGTCGAACGCAGCGCGTCCAGGCGCAATGACAGCGTGACCGGCTACCTGATCGGCTCGAACGACTGGGCGGCGGCCTGGGCCGTGGACGAGTTCGGGCGCCCCCTGTTCGCCGTCACCCCCGGCGGCGAACGCCAGCGCGAGGCGGCGCGGCGGTTCGGCATCAATCTCGTTATGCATGCGCTCACCGGCAACTACAAGGCCGACCAGGTGCATGTGCCGGCCATTCTGCGCCGCCTCGACGGATGATGGCGAGCGCGACCGATATCGCCTTTGCGCCGATGCTGCCCTGGTGGGCGCTCGGCGCTCTCGGCG
>JAJEAZ010000690.1 GCA_022824105.1 Alphaproteobacteria bacterium | reverse complement strand
GAAAAGGAGCTGCGGTGCCGTTGCCCGCATTTCTGCCGGAGGCGGCCGAATTTGCGGAGCGGTTCGCTCTAACCGGCGGGAGTCTCGGCCTCAGGCCGCTGTCAGCAGGTCCTTGGTGCTGATCCGGTGCAGGTAGCGCCGCGTCTCTGGCCCGTTCGCGCGGTCGATCGGCGTGGCCTTGTGCATCAGCGAGAAGTTGTCCCAGAGCACAATGTCCCCGACCTGGTAACGATGGGCCTGGACGAACCGGTCCTGCGATGCGTGCCGGCCGAGCGCGTCCAGCAGCGCGCGGGCTTCGGCGTCCTCCAGGCCCCGGATACCCCTCGAAGTGGACGCGACGCCATAGAGTGCGCGACGTCCCGTGACCGGATGTGCGAGCACCAGCGGGTGGTAGACGTCATGCACCCGGCGCTGCTCCTCGGCCGTCAGTTCCATGGCCTTGGCGCGGGTCCTGTAGTCCTCGTCGGCGCGGTTGCCGTAGCGGTGGCGCGCGACCAGGCCGGAAATGCGCTCGCGCATCCCGGGTTCAAGCGCGTCGTAGGCGGCCCACATATCCGCGAACAGCGTGTCTCCGCCCCGGTCCGGCGTCTCGATCGCATGGACGATAGTGGCGTTCGAGGCCACATCCTCATAGGCCATGTCCTGATGCCAGAACGCGGCGCCGTCGAAGATTCCGATCGGCTTGTCGTCGACAAAGATGTTCGAAAGCGGCAGAATCTCGGGCACTTCCTTGTGGCGCAAGTGTGCGGCGATGTGCGGTTGCGGGCGCCCGAAATGCCGGGCGAACCAAAGGAAGCGGCGGGGCTCGATGTTCTGGCCGCGGATCACCATGAGTTGGCTGTCGTGGAATTGCCGGCGCAGGGCGGCCATCTCGTCCGGGCGGATCCCGGCGGAAAGGTCCAGCCCGGTGACCTCGACCCCGAACCGGTCCCCTAGCGGCCTGACCCGATAGCGTGGCATCCCTCTGACCCTGCGATCTAGCGCGTCAGTCGATGAATTTGGGCATGATCCAACGCGGCAGAGTCAGGATCACATCCGGAACGACGATCACGATACCGAGGACGACGATCATCGGCAACAGGATGATCGCGACATCCCTGAGCGCGTCGACCAGTCGGATCCGCCCGATGGCGGCGGTAATCAGCAGACAGAGGCCGTAGGGCGGCGTCACCAGCCCGAAGGCCAGGCTGATTACCCCGATGATCGCGAAGTGGATCGGATGCATGCCGACATGCTGGGTCACAGGGAAGAGCACCGTGCCGAGAATGATGATGGCCGGGATTGCGTCGATGAACATGCCGATCACCAGGAAAGCCAACGCGCACATTGCGCCGGTGCCGATCAGTCCGAGCCCCATCGCCTCGATCTGGCCTACCAGCGCCGCCGGGATCTTGAAGAAGGCCAGGCACCAGCCGAAGGCCGAAGCGGTGCCGATGCAGAACAGCGAAATCGCGGCGAACCGGGCGCTGTCGTAGAGAATGCCCGGAAGCGCGCGCAGTTCGACCGACCGGTAGATCGCGGCGCCGAGGACCAGCGAATAGATCACGGCGACGACGGAGGCTTCTGTCGGCGTGAAGAATCCGCCGACGATCCCGCCGACAATTATCAATGGCGTCATCAGCGCCAGGGAGGCGCTCGCTGCGGCTACCATCAGCTCGATCAAGGTGGAGCGGGCGTAGACCGGATAGCCCCGGCGCTTGGCGTAGATGTAGACCGTCAGCATCTGCGAGCCGGCAATCAGCACGCCCGGCACGACGCCGGCGAGGAAGAGCCCGCCTATCGAGACCGACATCAACCCGCCCCAGACGACCATGAGAATCGAGGGCGGAATGATGACACCCATCACAGAGGAACATGCTGTGATCGCGACCGCGAAAGGTGCGTCATAGCCCTGTCTTCTCATCTGCGGGATCAGGAGCGAGCCAATCCCCGCCGCATCCGCCGTCGACGAGCCCGATATGCCGGCAAAGAGCATAGAGACCACGACATTGATATGACCGAGCCCGCCCGGCAGGTGCCCGACCATGGCGCGCGCAAGCCGGATCAACCGGTCGGTGATGCCGGCGGCGTTCATCAGGTTAGCCGCCAGCAGGAAGAATGGAACCGCCAGGAGGACGAAGGCGTTGTAGCTCTTGAACATCTCGCGCAAGAGCAGCACCGGGGTCAGCCGTTCCTCAATGAAGAAGACGGGCACGACCGCGAGCCCCAGCGCAAACGCCACCGGTACGCGCAAGATCACCAGGACGGCGAAGACGCCGAACAGGATTGCGGCGACCTCACCCGGCGCCATGGGCGCTCCGGCTGCGGTATTCGAGAATCAGGTCCCAGATCTTCTCCGCCAGGAACATTACCCAGGTCACCCCGGCGATCGGCCAGGCGATGTAGATCGAAAGCATGGGCAGGCTGGCGATTTCCGAGCGCTGGCGCGAGCCGAGAATGGCGAAGTCGTAGCCATAGATCACGAAGGTCAGGGCCACGGCCAGCACCCCAAGATGAGCGAACAGCGTCGAGATCAGTTCAATCAGCCGGTTGGAACTGCGCGGCAGGACGTCGACATCGAAATGCGTACGGTCGCGCACCGCGATCATGGCGCCGATCAGGATGATCCAGACGAAGCAGAAGCGCGCGATCTCCTCGGTCCAGATGAAGCGCGGGATGATCCCTGTGTAGCGGCTCAGAATCTGCATTGCGACCGGTACGATCAGCACGGCCATCAGCACGGTCAGCAGGACCTTGAGCAGACGGTAATAGGCCCCCAGGAATTTGCGCACACGCATCTCCCGGGTTCGGTTGCGGGTCACGGGGAATCGGCGGAGCCGGGAGGCTCCGCCGGCTGACGCGTTGTTACTACTGGACTGCCTCGATCGCCTCGAGCACGTCGATCGCGCCCAGTTCCTCGGCATAGGCGCGCTTGACCGGGCCAGCCAGTTCCAGAAGTTTGTCGCGCTCCGTGAAGACATGGGTCGTCAGGAGCCCGGCATCCTCCATCGCCTTCAGCTTAGCGCTGTCCTGGCTCGATTCAATGTCCCGGCCGTGCTTGCCGGCGGTCTTGCCGGCCTCGAGCACACAGGCCTGCTCATCGGCGCTTAGCCGCTCGAAGGTCGTCTCGGAGAAGGCCAGCGGACGCACGGTGATCGCATGCGCGGTCAGCGAGATGTGCGGCCCGACTTCGTAGAACTTCATCTGCTCGATCCCGGCGGCCTCATTCTCGGCCCCGTCGATCACACCGGTCTGGATGGCGTTGTAAACCTCGGCGTAGGCGATCACCGAGGGATGCGCGCTGATCGCCTCGAAAATCCGCGTCTGGATCGGCGCGCCCATCACGCGCATAGGCAGGCCTTCGAGTTCGGTCATGTTGGTGACCGGGCGGTTCACGATCAACTGCCGGGTGCCGCCGCCGGCATAGCCGATCAGGCGCACATTCGCGGTTTCGAGCACATCGTCGGCCAGCGGCGCAAGCGCGTCAGCCTCCATCACCTTGTTCCAGTGGTCGAGATCGCGGAACAGGAATGGCATGTCCATCAGTGGCGCCTTGGCGCTGAAGGTCGACATGTGCGACGGCGCGACGATGGCGTAATCGACCGCGATGCCCTGGCTCATATTCTCGAAATAGTCCTTCTCAAGACCGAGTTCCGAGTTCAGGTGCAAGTCGAATTCCAGAGACCCGTTGGAACAGGCGGACGCTTCTTGCTCGAACTTGCGCAGCGCTTTGGTGAACGCGTGGCTTTCGTCGAACTGCACCGCGCCGATCAGCGTCACGGCATTGGCCGGCAGGAATGCCACGGCGGCCATTGCGCAACCCAGCGCCAAAGGTTTGAACATGGACATCTTTTCCTCCCCTGGAAAATGCGCGGACTGCCGGAGCGCAATATGCGCTCTACTGCCCGAACGGCCGCGCATCGTAATACAGCGTCCGCGATTGAGTCCAGCATCGATGCCGGCGTTTGCGGCAGGGATTTCATCCGGTCGGAACGCCAATGGCGCGGAGTTCCGGCCTGACGTCCGCGGCGTTCGGTACAGGCGAATCGGCGGTAAACCGGTAGGAAGCCGAAGGCGGCTCCTTCCCGGGTCGCCTTTTCGATTTCGGGTCGAGTGACGAGCCGCAGGGAATGCCGAAAACAGATCGGGTACATAGGCCGGGCGCAGTAGCCTCACGGCAAAAGCCCGACACTTCACGACGCCTCACGACGGCGGCGGCGCGAGGCGGAGAGGCCTGCCAGCAGAACGAGGCCGGCTAGAAAGGGCAGGTCGTCCAGGCGGCCATAGGGCGTTTCGGCAAGCGGGGGCGGGAGGCGGATGTCGAGGCTGCCGGACATGCCGAGTCCGAGGCTGCCGAGCCGTCGCCCGTAGCCGTCCACCGCGCCGCTGATGCCGGTGTTGGCGACGCGCACGACCGGGAGGCCCGTTTCGATGGCGCGCATCCGCACGATTTCGAAATGCTGGTGCGGCCCGGCCGTTTCCCCGAACCAGGCGTCGTTGGTGAGGTTCAACAGCCAACCCGGCCGCTTGTCGGCCGGCGCCGCCTCGCCCGGAAAAATGGCTTCGAAGCAGATCAGCGCGCCGAACGGCGGAAGGCCGGGCAGTGTGAGCGTGGAAGGTCCCGGCCCGGCCGTGAAGTCCTTCCGCCCCACGGTCAGCTTCGCCACGCCGAGCAGGCCGCGCAACGGCACATATTCGCCGAAGGGCACAAGGTGGGCCTTGTCGTGGCGCCCCTGCAGCCGGCCCTCGCGGTCGACGGCGAGGATACTGTTGTAGTAGCGGCCGTCTTCCCTCCAGGGCGCTCCGGAGATCAGCCCATGGCGACTCTGCACGCTGCGGCCCAACGCCGCGACGATCGGCGATTCGGAATGCAGCAGGCGGGCAACCGCCGTCTCCGGCCAGATGACGGCGTCGGGCTCGGGACCTTGCGCCCCGAGGCGTACCAGGCGCTGCAAATGGGCTGCGGCTTCCTCCCGGCGCCATTTCTCGGATTGGGGGACATTCGGTTGGACGAGGCGCAGCAGCGGCCCATTGGCGATTTCCACCGGAGGCGCGCGGCCGAGGCGCATCTCGCCGTAGGCGAACATCGCTGCGAACGCTAGTGCTGCCGGCGTCCAGGCGCGCCAGTCGGCGACCGACAGGAGAAGGCAAATAGCGAGCGTTACCAGCCCGACCCCGTACATGCCGACGACTGCTGCCGCCTGTTCGACGGCCGGCACATGCAGCCAGGCATAGCCGAACAGGTTCCAGGGAAAGCCGGTGAGCAGATGCCCGCGCAGCCAGTCTCCCAGGCCGAGCGCAGCCGCCAGCGCCAGCGCCCGGCCGATGCCGGGTTGCGTCAGGCGATGGGCGACCGCGGCCGGAAATGCGAGAAAGCAGGAGAGCAGCGCCGCGAGACCGAGAACGGCTGCCGGCCCGCCTGCGGCGGTTGCGCCGCCGACCACGAAGAAGGAGGCGGCAACCCAGTAGAGGCCGGCAGTGAAGAACCCGAACGCGAAGGCGAAAACGGTCAGAAAGGCGTCCCGCAGGCGCGCCGTTCCGTCCAGCAGCCAGGCCAGCGCCACCAGGCCCGCAGCCAGGGCCGGAGTCGCGCCCGATGGCGGCATGGCCAGCGTGGCGGCAATTCCGGCCGCCGCCGCCGCGAGAAGCCGTCTCCAGCCCGCCAGACCGGCGAGCCGCGCCCTCATCCGGCCTCGGGCAGATTGCGCACCCGCAAGCGCTTCAACCGGCGCGGGTCTCCGTCCAGCACCTCGAATTCCACGCCCGATGGGTGCGATACCAGCTCGCCCCGGCTCGGGACCCGCCCGACCAGATTGAAGACGAGGCCGCCCAGAGTGTCGATGTCCTCGCGCTCGCCGTCGGACAGCACGTCGCCGACCGCCGCCTCGAACTCCTCCAGCGTGGCCCGGGCATCGGCAACCAGCGTGCCGTCCGGCCGCGTCTCCAGTAGCGGCGATTCCGCAATATCGTGTTCGTCTTCGATATCTCCGACGATCTCCTCGACAAGGTCCTCGATGGTGGCGAGACCGTCGATGCCGCCGAACTCGTCAACGACCAGCGCCATGTGCGTGCGCTTGAGCCGCATGTCGAGCAGCAGGTCGAGAACCAGCATTGCCGGCGAGACGAAGAGCACCTCGCGGGCCAGGTCCCTGAGCGGAGGCGCGTCCGCCTTGCCGATATGGGCCAGCACGTCCTTCACGTGAATCATGCCGACGGTCTGGTCCAGATCCTTTTCGTAGAGGGGCAGGCGCGAGTGGCGCGATTGCTCGACCGCTTCAACGACTTCCCCGAGCGCCGCCCCGGCCGAAACGGCCACGATGTCCGCGCGCGGCACCATCACGTCCTCGACCGTCATGCGGCGCAGTTTGAGCGTGTTTTCCAGCAGGAACCGCTCAAGCGGGTCGATCGGCGTTGCGTCCTCATTGTGCTGCGCCGCCAGGTCCGAAAGGGTCTCGCTTATCGAGCCTTCATTGCTTCGCCTGCCCGCAAGCCGGCGCCAGAGCCCCCGCAGGCGGCCTCCGTTGCCGTTCGGCGTATGGGCGGGCGTATCCACGACCGGTCAGCCCCGGTCCCCGTAGGGATCGGCTATCGACAGCGCTTCGAGGCAGCGGGCTTCCAGCCGCTCCATCCGGACGGCTTCCTCGTCCGTCCGGTGATCGAAGCCCAGGAGGTGCAGCGTGCCGTGGACGACCAGATGGCAAGTGTGGTCGTGAAGCGTCTTTCGCTGGGCGGCCGCCTCCCGCCGCACCGTCTCCCCTGCGAGCGCAATCTCCCCCAACGGCAGCGGTCCGCCGGGCCAGGGTCCGCCGCCGGCAGGAAAGGAGAGCACGTTTGTCGGGCGGTCCAGGCCGCGGAAGCGGCGGTTCAACTCCCGGATTTCGGCGTCGCTGCCAAGCAGCACGGAAATCTCCGCAGGCTCCGTCCGTCCGGCGCCGGCGAGCGCCGCGCATGCTGCGCGGCTGCACCAGTCGGCGGCCTCTTCGCCATCGGGCCATTCGCCCTCGCCGAGCGACACATCGACCGTCCAGCTATCCATCGCGGCGCGCCCTGGCAGCGGCGTCATAGGCGTCGACGATGCGCGTCACGACCGAATGGCGCACCACGTCGCGGGAGGTGAAACGCACAATGCCGACCCCGTCCACCCCGTCCAGCACATCGATGGCCTCGGTCAGCCCGGAGCGGACCCCGCCCGGCAGGTCGACCTGGGAGAGGTCGCCGGTCACCACCATCCGCGAGCCTTCGCCGAGGCGGGTGAGGAACATCTTCATCTGGGTAGGTGTGGTGTTCTGCGCCTCGTCGAGGATGACGAAAGCCCGCGCCAGCGTGCGCCCGCGCATGAACGCAAGCGGCGCAATCTCGATCTCGCCATTGCCGATCTGGCGCATCACCCGGTCGCCGGAGACCATGTCGTGCAGCGCATCGTAGAGCGGGCGAAGGTAAGGGTCGACCTTCTCGCGCAGGTCGCCCGGGAGGAACCCGAGACGCTCGCCGGCCTCCACCGCCGGGCGCGACAGCACGATGCGCTCGACTTCTCCTGCGGTCTGCATCGAAACCGCCGCCGCCACGGCAAGATAGGTCTTGCCGGTGCCTGCCGGGCCCAGGCCGAAGACGACATCGCGCTCCCGGATCGTCTTCAGATAGAGCGCCTGGTTGGGCGAGCGGGGCGCGATCCGGCGCCGCCGGGTCTCGACGGTTTCGCTGTCGATCCCGAACAGGTCGCCATTGGCGCCCGGCAGCTTCGCAATGCCGGCAACCTCGGCGAGCCGCGCCGCGCCGTCCACCTCGCCCGGATCGATTTCCAGCCCCCGCCTTGCGCGGTCGTAGAGCAGGTCCATGGCCGAGCGCGCCGCTGCCACGGCGCTCTCCGGCCCGGCAATGGCCAGCTCGTTGCCGCGCGCGCGCATCGAAACGCCGAATTTCTGCTCCAGACGCGCCAGGTTGCGGTCATGCGCGCCGTAAAGGGCCGGCAGCAGGCTGTTGTCGTCGAACTGAAGACGCGCTTCGCTCAAATTGCGGGGCTCCCGCCGGAGAGGCTGTTGGGCCCGGCCGCCATGATTTCGACCTCCGCGAGGTCGCCGATCCGCGCGGGGCCGGCCTCTGCATGGACCGCCTGCATGTAGGGAGACCGCCCGACAAGCTGGCCGCACCGCCTGCCGGGACGTTCGAACAGGACCGGGACCCGATTCCCGACACAGCTTCGGTTGAATGTCCGCTGCTGGCTGTTCAGCAGTTCCTGGAGGCAGGCCAGGCGTTCGCCCTTGACCGCTTCCGGCACCTGCAGGGGGTCGGCGGCGGCCGGCGTGCCCGGCCGGGCGCTGAACTTGAACGAGTAGGCCTGGGCGTAGCCGACATCGCGGACCAGCTTCATGGTCTGCTCGAAATCGCGGTCGCTTTCCCCCGGGAACCCGACGATGAAATCGGAAGCGAGCGCGATATCCGGCCGGGCGGCCCGCAGGCGCTCGACGATGCGCCGGTAGTCCGAGGCCCGGTGCTTGCGGTTCATCCGTTCGAGCACGCGGTCGGAGCCCGCCTGGACGGGCAGGTGCAGGAAGGGCATCAGCGCCGGGACCGCGCCATGCGCCTCGATCAGATCGTCGGACATGTCGCGCGGGTGCGAGGTCGTGTAGCGCAGCCGATCCACGCCTTCCACTTCCGCCAGCGCCCGGATCAGGCGGGCCAGGGTCCAGTCCCGGCCTTCCGGCCCCTCACCCCGCCACGCATTGACGTTCTGGCCGAGCAGCACGATTTCCCGCGCGCCCCGCTTTGCGAGTTGTTTCGCCTCGGCGATGACCGCCGCCGCCGGGCGCGAATATTCGGCGCCGCGCGTGTAGGGGACGACGCAGAATGTGCAGAATTTGTCGCAGCCCTCCTGGATCGTCAGGAAGGCGCTCGGTCCCGCCGGCCGCTCGGGGACGGGAAGCTCGTCGAACTTCGCCTCCGGCCGGAAATCCACATCGACGATCCCGGCGCCGCCCCGCGCCCTCTCGGCGCGCGCCAGCATCTCGGGCAGGCGGTGGTACGCCTGGGGACCGACGACGATATCGACCGACGGCGCGCGGCGCATCACCTCGCCGCCCTCGGCCTGGGCAACGCAGCCGGCGACGGCGATCAGCATGTCCGGCCGCCGGCGCTTCAGGGCGCGCAACCGACCGACCTCGGAATAGACCTTCTCCGCAGCCTTCTCGCGGATATGGCAGGTGTTGAGCACCACGAGATCCGCGTCGTCGGGGGCTTGCACGGCTTCGTAGCCGACGGCCGCCAGCATTTCCGACATCCGTTCGGAGTCGTACATGTTCATCTGACAGCCGTATGTCTTGACGAAGAGCTTCTTGGGCAATGCCTGCCTTGTCGGTCTCTCGAGCATCGTTGTGCTTGAAGCTAGCATCCGGCGAAGGCGCGTCAACCGTTTGCGATGCGGCCCGCCAAAGCCCGCTCGACGCCGCCCGCGACCGTCTCATGGCATATTTGCGCCATTTCCCGGCGATTGGCGAACTCCGCGAAGCTTGTAGGACGGTGCAGCACTATGTCCACCGATATGCGTCCCAGCCCCAGCGCATTCCAGATATGTCCGGCCATTCCCATGTCGCCATACCAGGCGATGCGCGGCATATGCGCCCGGCCGGTCGGCAGGCCGTCAATGGCGGAATAGGCGATGGAAACGGGCTGCACCACCAGCGGCTCGCCGTTGACTTCGCGTTCCGCAACGCTGAACAGGGCGCTCTTGAACGGCAGCACCCGGATGCCGTCGCTCGACGTGCCTTCCGGGAAGAGGATCAGATTGTCGCCGCTTTCCAGGCGCATCTGCATGGCGTCGCGCTGGCCGGCGGTGGAACGCGGCCGGCGGTCCACGAACACGCTCCTTTGCAGCTTGGCGAGCAGCCCGAAGAAAGGCCAGCCGGCAACCTCGGACTTGGCGACGAAGGAAGCGGGCAAGGTCGCGCCCAGCGTCACGATATCGAGATAGGTGGCGTGGTTGCAGACGAACAGGGTCGGGCGCGCCGTGCTCAGCGTTCCGTGCGTCCTGAGCTGGAAACCCAGAAGCCCGGCGCAGCGCCTGTGGTAGGCAAGCGGCAGGCTGACGGTGAACGGCAGCCTGAAGAGCACGCCGAGAGCCTGCACCGGCATCAGCGGCAGTGTGTAGAAGACGTAGGCCAGAAGGCGCCCGAGCGCGCGCAGCGGCGAGTGCCGGATCACGAGGCCAGGGCCTCCCGCGTGACTTCGCCGTCGCGGCTGTAGCGGCGCATATAGCGGTCGGTTACGCCGTCCGGGCGCACGACGATGCACACGTCGACCGTGTCGAATTCGCGGTCGATCACCGCGCCCTCGCCCACTCCGCCTCCCAGGCGCAGATAGCCCTTGATGAGCGGCGGCAGGGCCGCCAGCGCCTTCCTGTCGTCGATCTCCTCGCGGGCCATTCGCCGCATCTCGACATGGCGGGAACGCAGCGCCTTCGGCCGGAGCGCAATCGGTGCCAGGTGCTTGTAATGCAGGTAGGAGAGCGGCAGGGCATGCGCCTCCGGATCGGCGCCGGGAAAGCTGCCGCAGCCGAACAGCAGCTTGACATTGTAGTGCAGCACGTAGCGCGCAATGCCACGCCAAAGCATCTGCATTGTGTGGTGGCGCCGATAGTCCTGGTGGACGCAGGACCGGCCGAGTTCGAGGATTTGCCGACCGCCGCGCAAGAGCTTGCGGATGTTGTATTCGTCCTGGGTGTAGAAGCGTCCGATGCGGGCGGCTGCGTCCCGCCGCATCAGCCGGTAGGTGCCCACGATGGCGGCGGATCCGCCTCCGAGGCGGCGGTCCAGCACGATGAGGTGGTCGCAATAGGGATCGAAACGGTCGAAGTCGCGCTCGGCCGCAGCAATTGCCGGGCTCGGCTGCGCCGTCATCTCTTCGTAGAAGACCTTGAAGCGCAGGGCCTGCGCGGCGTCGATATCCGCGTCCGTCTGGGCCAGCCGGACAACGAGGTCGCCCGACTCGACGATGAAGGGGCTGCGTTGGTTGACCGGGATGGCGCGGCGGTGGCGGCGGGCGGCCGGGCCGAAGAACGGCACGATGAGGCCCCGTTTGCCGGGCGGCGTCACCCGCCGTCGCGGAACGACCCGGCTGACTGCCTTCTTTACCTTGAGAGCCACCGCAACGCCTTTCCCTCGCGCTCCGCAGTCTACTCCGCCGGGCCCGGTGCGCCTAGCCCGGCTGCGCATGCCTAGCCTTCGGGCCCGCACCCTCCTCAGCTGCGGGGACCGCGGCGGCCGAGACCGATCTTCTTGGCGAGCTCGCTGCGCTGCGCCGCATAATCGGGCGCGACCATCGGATAATCGGCCGGCAGGTTCCAGCGTTCGCGGTATTCGTCGGGTGTCATGTTGTAAGCCGTCTTGAGATGGCGCCGAAGCATTTTCAGCTTCTTGCCGTCCTCGAGGCAGACAATGTGGTCCGGCATCACCGACCGGCGGATGGGGACCGCCGGAACCGGGCGCTCCGGGTGCGCCTGCGACGGTTCATTGAGGGTCGCGAGAGTCCTGTAAACCTGCCTGATGAGCTCCGGAAGGTCGCCGACCGGAACCGTATTGTTGGAGACGTGCGCCGCAACGATCCGCGAAGTCTGCTCCAGGAGATCCCGGCGGCCTTGCGTCTCGTCGCTCATTTCGGACGGTTTTCCTTTCGGCCGGGCGCACGCCTGCGCTCCGGAATCTAGCGCGGAGCCTGTGCCGGGCAAGAGCGCCTGGCCGCGCGCACCGGCGCTTTTTCCGCCCCGAGGTCGCATCCGGGCTTCCGGGCGGTCGCATCGCGACAAGAGTTGCCCCTCCGGCAGGAACGATCCTGTCCGAAGCACCGACAACCGGCGCCGGCGGTCAGATGCCGGGCCGTTGCGGGAGGTGGAATCGTCATGTCGCTGTTCGTCGGTTCCGGTCGCCCCGTTCGGTCGTTCCAGACACACTCGCGCGCACGGAGGCCTGACGATGGACGCCTACGCGATCACGCATGACGATCTGGACCTCGAGGTCCGCTGGCCCAGCGGCGGGTCGACGCGCTTTCCCTGGATCTGGATGCGCGTGAACGAACCGGGAGCTTTCGATCCCGTCACGCGGGAGAGACGTTTCGATCTGGCCGGAGTTGCGTCGGATATTCGCCCGGAGGGGGTCGAACTCAGCGGCGATATTCTGGTCCTGCGCTGGCCGGACGGCGACGGCGCCAGCCATGTGCCGCTTGCCTGGCTGGAGGCCCGCCGGCCGGAGGCGCCGGAGCCTGCCGACCCTGCGGCGGTCGTTCCCGAACGCTGGGACGCATCCCTTGCGGAAAGATTGCCCCGCCACCGGGCGGATGGAGACCTCAGGGCGTTCCTTGTCGACCTGAAACGCTGCGGGCTCGCATTGGTCGAGGGGCTGGGCGACGACCCCGAGGCGGGCGCCGCGTTCGGCTCGCGCATCGCCTATATCCGGGAGACCTATTTCGGCCGCATCTTCGAAGTCTACACCCATCCCAAGCCGAACAGCCTGGCCTATACGGCGCATGCGCTCGCGCCGCACACCGACCTTCCCTACCTTGAAACGCCGCCGGGCGTGCAGTTCCTGCATTGCGTGCGCAACGGGGCCGTCGGCGGCGCAAGCCTGTTCGTGGATGGTTTTCGCGCCGGGCAGGTCCTGCGGGAAGAGTCGCCGGCGGATTTCGACCTCCTCAGCCGGCAGGCAATGCCCTACCGCTTCATCGACGATGTGTCCGATATGCGCTATCGCCGCCCGGTCCTTGGCCTCGACGAAAACGGCGAGCTCGGCGAAATAGCACTCAATCCGGCACTGGCGGACGAGATGCGGCTGGGCGCGAACCCCGAGACCACGAGACGCTACTACGCCGCCTACAGGAAGTTGATGACGATCACGCGCCGGCCGGAACTCATGCTGCACATGCTGCTTGAGCCCGGCACCATGGTCGCGTTCGACAACCGCCGCGTGCTTCACGGGCGCGATGCGTTCGACCCGTCGACAGGAGAGCGCTGGCTGCGCGGCTTCTACATCGACTGGACGGACATCAACAGCCGTCTCCGCCGCCTGTAGCGGAGCCGCCCCTGCTTTGGCGGCAGGCCGGGGCAGGGGGTATGCTACGCCTTTCCCGGCGAGGAGGCGGCGGACATGGACACGATAGCGGACGGCAGGCCCCTGGGCATGAGCACCGAGGAATGGGAGGCGCGGTGCGACCTGGCCGCAGCCTACCGGCTCTGTGCTCTATACGGCTGGACGGACCTCAACAACACGCACATTTCGGCCCGCCTGCCGGGCACGGAGGATTCCTTCCTGCTGAACCCCTTCGGCATGTTCTTCGAGGAGAT
>JAJEAZ010000163.1 GCA_022824105.1 Alphaproteobacteria bacterium | reverse complement strand
CGCTGACGCCGTGGCCGGCCTTGCCCTTGCGCACGTCGTCGGCGTTCTCCGGCAGGCCCGTGGCGCGGTTGCCGTAGATGATCGACCGGTTCACATATTCGTTGTTGACGGCGAGCACGGTCCTGCCATCGGTGAAGAAGGTGGACATGCCGTCATTATTGTCGCCGAAGGCGCGTTCCTGGCTGGCGCCGGTGCCGCGCGTCGTGTGGTCGAACGGCTTGCCGTCGGACCAGAGCGGGTCGCCCCAGGCGATGACGTTATGCCAGGAGAAGCCGGGCGGCACGGTCACCGTGTCCAGGCTGTTGGCCGCCACCGGCTCGAAGCCGAGGCCGCCCATGCCGCCCGCATGCGCCGGACGGAATGCGCCGAGGCCGAAAAAGGCGCCGGCTCCGCCAAGGGCCGCCGCGCCGCCCAGGAAGCGGCGGCGGGAGACGGTGCGCTCGAACCCGGTCGGCTCGTCGCGCGGGTCGTTCAGTTCGTCGAATTCGTCGAATGAGAGTTCGCTGGCATGGCCGGGCATGATGCTCCTCCATTTCGGTCCCGATGGATGGGTGACGGCATACCCCGACCGGCATGACGGTCCGCTATCGGTTCGATGACAGATTCGTTTCACGGACGATCCGCCGCACCGTTTCCGCGGCGCGGAGGCTCGGCCGGCCTTCGCCGCCGAGCTTGCCCGCCAGTTCGCGGAAGGCGGCCTGCTGCGCATCGCGCGCCTCTTCGTCGAACACCAGCGGCCGGAGCGCCCGCGCGAGCGGCCCCGGACGGCAATCCCCCTGGATCAGTTCCGGCACGACCGGGCGTTCCAGCAGGATGTTCACCGGACAGAACCGGCGCCTGCGGATCACGGCCCGGCCGATGAGCGCGGTTGCGGGGTTCATCCGGTAGGCGGTGACCTGCGGCACGCCGGCGAGCGCGAGTTCGAGCGCGACCGTGCCCGACGCCCCGAGCGCCGCCCGGCTGGCGGCGAAGGCGTCCTGCTTTTCCTCCTCGCCGAGCGTGACCGCGACCGGCCACGGCCAGTCCTTCACGGCGTCCCGCACCCGCTCCGCCACCGTGCCGACCGTCGGCGCCGCTATATGCAGGGCGGGGATGCCGCCGGCGAGGCGGTCCAGCACCTCGCGGAAGACCGGCAGCAGCCGGCGCACCTCGCCCGCCCGGCTTCCCGGCAACACCGCCAGCAGCGTGCTTTCCGGCGGAATGCCGTGCCGGGCGCGAAAGGCGGCGCCGTCGCCGGCCTCCGCCTCGACCAGCGAATGGCCGACGAAGGTGGACGAAAGCCCCTCGCGCTCGAACAGCGCCGGCTCGAACGGCCAGAGGGTCATCAGATGGTCGAAGAGCCCCGCCATGCGCCGCGCGCGGCCCGGCGCCCAGATCCAGACCATCGGCGCGACATAATGGATGCGCGCAGCCGGAGAGCCGGCCGCGATCAGCCGCCTCGCCAGGCCCTTGTTGAACCCCCCGGAATCGATGGTGACGACCGCGTCCGGCCGGAAGCGCCCGATGTCGGCAACCGTTTCGTCCATCCGCCGCAGCAGCCTGCGGGCGCGAGGCAGCACTTCGAAAACGCCCATGACGGCGGTCTCCGCCTGCGGGAACAGGCTGGCGACGCCCTCGGCGCCCATGAGCTCGCCGCCGACGCCCGCCGCCTCCACCGGCCCGCCCTCCCGCAAGGCCCGCAAAAGCCGGGCCCCCAGCGCATCGCCGGACGGCTCGCCCGCCACGATATAGACGCGCAGGGTCACGATGCCCGGCCTCCCGCCGGGGCTTGCAGACCGTCGATGGGGAACCGTGCCGACAGCCGCCGGAAAACCCGTCCCCTGCTTGCGGAGGAAACCGGCCGGCTTGTCCGCGGCGCGGCGCGCTCGTCGTCCCCTTCGGCAAGCTCAGGGCAGGCTCTTTCGTCACCCCGGCCCCCGAGCCGGGGTCCATCCATGGCTCGCGACGATGCCGCAGTTGGCGCGGAACGGGTCGAACCGCCGAAGCTGCCGCGAGAACCGAGGCTGGACCCCGGCTCGGGGGCCGGGGTGACGGATGGGGGACATGCAATGCCACGCCACCGGACGCAGATGTGTGCATGCGGTAGGCCTGGAGCCGGGAGCCATCCATGGCTCGCGATGCCGTCCGCAGCCGGCGCCGGGCGGGAGGGGGAGATGCGGAAACGTCCCCTCGCATGAGCGCTGCATTGCGTATCCCGATATCGCGGAGGCGGCAAAAGCGGCCCGGCGGAAGCCGGAACGGCGCTCTGCAAGGTCCTTCCCCCCGGCAGGCTGGACGAGGCGGCGCGGCCATGTCCTAATGAACCGTCGGCAGCGGGGAGGGACATGTCGGGTCTGGCGCGCATGATCGGGCAGCGGCTGGCGCTGGGGGCCTTCACGCTCCTGATTGTCAGCATGGTGATTTTCGCCGCAATCGAGGCGCTGCCGGGAGACTTCGCACAGGCGATTCTCGGCCAGGGCGCCACGCCGGAGGCGGTCGCCGCAATCCGCGAAAGCCTCGGCATGGACCGCTCAGCGGTCGAACGCTATTTCGCATGGCTGGGCGGCGTGTTCAGCGGCGATTTCGGCGTCAGCTTCAACCAGCTGAGCTTCCAGTCCCAATACGGGCAGACGGGCGAACGGGACGTCGTCACCGTCGCCGACCAGCTTGCGCCGCGCTTTGCGAACACGATCTTCCTCGCGGCCACGGCGGCGGCCGTGGCGGTGCCGCTCTCGCTGGCGCTCGGCATCCTGGCGGCGCTCTACCGGGGATCGATCTTCGACCGGGCGGCGAATGTCGGCACGCTCACTTCCATCTCCAGCCCGGAATTCTTCGTCGCCTATATCCTGATCCTCTTCCTGGCGGCGGCGAACCCGATCTTCCCCTCGATCTCGAAGATCCATGCCGACCTGGACTTCTGGGAACGGCTCTACCGCACCGTGCTGCCGGCGCTCACGCTCACGCTCGTCGTCACCGCCCACATGATGCGCATGACGCGCGTCGCGATCATCAACCTCATGGCCTCGCAATATATCGAGATGGCGCGCCTC
>JAJEAZ010000241.1 GCA_022824105.1 Alphaproteobacteria bacterium | reverse complement strand
CGCCCGCCGGGGCGCGTCGGTGCGGTTCGTGCCCGAGCCGTGGAATGTCCGTCCGTGGTGAAAGACGCCCCCTCCCGCCGGGACTTCGACCCGCACCGCTTCGGGGACGACGCCCGCCCGTGCGGCGGCCTCGTGCATCTCGCGCTCATAGTCGTCCGGAGCGTGAAACTCGGAGGCCGGCGGGGCCAGGTCCCAGCGGTGCGACCCCGCGACATACTCGATGGTGCCGCCGGCCGCGCTGGTCGCGTCGAGCGCAATCCAGCAGGTGCACAGTTCGGGCGGCGCCACCCACTGCTGGTAGCTGTCGTCCTGGTGGAAGGCGAGCGGGCGGGCGCCCGGCGGCTTCCACAACACATTGTCCTGGTTGATGCGCGCGCCCGGCCAGCCGCTGAGCCGCGCGCACCAGAGGCCGACGCGGGGATGCAGGACCGCGCGCGCCACATGGCGGTCCGATTTCCAGGCATTGCAGATCTGGCGCGTCAGGTCCCCGGCGTCCCTCCCTTCGCGCCAGTTCCACTCGTCGGGTTGCAGGCCGGTTTCGAACTCGCCGCGAAAGAGCGGCCCGAAGCGCGCGGCCAGGCCGGTGGCGGCCCCGGGGTCGATGAGCCGTTCGACGACGAGGAAGCCGTCCCGGCGAAACCGCTGGATATCGGAAGAACACGGCTCTTCGATCAGAAACATGGCCTCTCCCGTACGGCTGCTGGACGACCGTCCCTCTGCGCTCTGGACCATGGGGCGCGGGCGGTTCAGACTCAACCCTGCCCACGACACACCAGAACCGAACGGCCAGTCTCCCGCCATGCGATACGATCCGAAGACCTTCCGCGGACTTACCTTCCACGATGCGCTGCCCGGCTTCCGCGACGGCAAGGATTCGCCGCGCGCCTATCTGGAGCGCTGCCTTGAAGTCATCGAGGCGCGGGAGCCCGTGCTGCAGGCGCTCGTCGCCACGGACGTCGAGGGCGCGCGGGAGGCGGCGGATGCGAGCGCGGAACGCTGGCGCGCCGGCCGGCCGCTTTCGCCCGTGGACGGCATGCCGGTCGGTATCAAGGACCTGCTGGAAACGCGGACCATGCCGACCCAGATGGGTTGCGAAGCCTATCGGGGCAATTTCCCGAAGCGCGACAATGCGGCGGTGGCGGCCTTGCGCGAAGCGGGTGCGGTCGTGCTCGCCAAGACGGTGACCTCGGAGCTCGGCGGCGCCCACCCCGGTCCGACCACCAACCCCTTCGACCCGGCGCGGACGCCCGGCGGCTCCTCGTCCGGCTCGGCCGCGGCGGTGGCGGCGGGGATGCTGCCGGCCGCCATCGGCAGCCAGGTGGGCGGCTCGATCGTCCGTCCCGCCGGCTATTGCGGCAATGTCGCGCTGAAGCCGAGCAAGGGCGCGATCAACCGCGGCGAGCGCCAGGCGAGCAGCCAGAGCGTCAACGGCGTCCATGCCAATTCCATCGAGGACATGTGGCGGATGGCGGCGGAGATCGTGAAACGCGCCGGCGGCGACCCCGGCCATCGCGGCCTCTCTGGCCCGTCCGATCCGCCGCCGCGCGAAAAACCGCGCCGCCTGCTGGCCATCGAGGGCGCGGGCTGGTCGATGATCGACGATGCGACGAAGGAAGCGTTCGGCCGCCTGCTGGAGGGTGTGGCGGCGGCGGGCGTGACGGTGCTGCGCCCGGCCGACGACCCGTCGCTGGCGGCGCTCGACGCGGAGCTCAGCAGGGCGTCGGCGATCTGCTACGCCGTCATCGGCTGGGAGAACCGCTGGCTGCACCGGGCGCTCGCGGACATGGGCCCGGACGCGATCAGCTTCCGCGCCCGCCAGTCGCTGGAGGCCGCCGAGGCGATGACCGTCGCGGACTACCACGATGCGCTGGCCGGGCGCGTGTCGGCGCAGGCGGCGTGGGCGCGCGCACTCGAAACGGTCGATGGCGCGCTGATGCTGAGCTGTCCCGGTCCGGCGCACATCTGGGCGGGCGACCGGCCCGGCGAACCGCCGATGGCCAGGCCCACGGGCGATGCGGTGTTCAACACGCCCGCCTCGATCCTGTTCGCGCCGGCCGTCTCCATGCCGCTGATGGCTGTCGGCGGCCTGCCGGTCGGCGTGCAGGTCATGGGCGGGCAGGGCGACGACGCCCGCATGGCCGGTTTCGCCCGCTGGATGCTGGAGGCGGTGGAGCCGGTCGCGGTCTGATAGGATTACGGAGGAAGGAGATGCGGCCATGATCCCGTTGATCGACCTGTCCCGGAGCCGCGAGGAGGTGGCCGGAGCGCTTGCGTCCACGCTGGAGCATGTCGGCTTCTTCATTATCGTGAACCACGGCGTGCCGCAGGAGAAGATCCGGGCCATGTTCGCGGAGGCCGAGCGTTTCCACGCCCAGCCGGAGGCCGCCAAGCACGCCGTGCTGATGAACGAGCACAATAACGGCTACATGGCGATGGCGCGCTACAATGTGCGCACCTCGCGGGTCAGCGAGGCCGAGGCCAGGCCCGACATGAACGAGGCCTTCTTCATCAAGCGCGAACGCGGGGCCGACGACCCGCTCGCCGGGCGGCGCTTCGCCGGGCCGAACCGCTGGCCGGACAACCTGCCGGGCTTCCGCGAGACGGTGCTCGACTATTGCGGGACGATCGACCGGCTTGCCTTGAGCGTGCTGCCGGCGCTCTCGCTCTCGCTCGGCCTGCCGGAGGACTGGTTCGACCCGCATTTCACCCGGAGCCAGTTCTCCTTCCGGCTCTCGCACTACCCGCCCGCCGCGCGCGAGCCCGGCCTTTACGGCATCGCGCCGCACACCGACACCAATTTCCTGACCTTCCTCGCCCAGTCGGACGTGCCGGGCCTGCAGATCCGGCCGGAAGGCGGCGGTTGGGAGGATGTGCCCTTCGTCGAGGACAGCTTCGTCGTCAACACGGGCGACATGCTGCACCGCTGGACCAACGGGCGCTACCAGTCCACCCCGCACCGCGCCCAGCCGCCTCAGGACCGGCACCGCTACGCCATCCCCTATTTCTTCGGCCCCAATCTCGACGCGGAAATACGGTGCGCACCCACCTGCACCGGCCCCGGCAACCCGCCCCGCTGGCCCCCCGTCATCTACGAAGACCACCTCGCCTGGTGGTACGACGCCAACTACAACGCCGACGACCAGAAGGACCTGGCGGCTGAGTAGGGGCGGGGTCTTCGCGCCGGCCTTTCGCCGAAATCATGGGAATGTCTCGTGTTGAATTGCCCGGCGCGATGAAGATGAGCAGTTCCTGTAGGTTCCTGTGCAGAGGACCCGCCTTATAGCCAGACCCGGATCGCCGTGGCGACCAGGCCGGCGGCCATGACGGCGATTGCGAACATGGTGCTCCAGAACTTGTTGGTGAGTTTCGTTTCCAGTTTCGCCAGGTCTTCCTTGGTGGCCATCGTGTTCAGCCGGGCCTCTATCCGCGCCAGGCGTTCCATGACATCGACAAGCGGGTTCCATGCAGCCGCGGGCTCCGTGTTTTCCAGCGGCGGCATATGTCCAATCTCCAATCCTTGAGCCGGCAAAAATCCGTATCCACCATACTTGTCGCCATTGCAGGCGTAAAGCCGCATGAACGCACCGGGGAAAAGCCGATTTTCGCCGACAGGCCCGACCTCCTTGCGCGCCCGCCTTCCTCTCGGGACCCATTGCACACCGGACGCATCCTCTCCCGGACCGACATGGCTTTCTGCGGCATATTGCCGATTGCACCCGGCCCACACATCTGCGAATCTTGTCTTCATGGATGGTGGCACCTACATTCTGGCCGGGCTGATGATCGGCGTACTCGGCTTTCTGTGGACCATACACCGCGACATGCGCGGCCTGTCGGACCGCATGACCAGGGATGTGCGCGACCTCTCGGATCGCATGACGAAAGATGTGCATAACCTCTCGGATAGGGTGGCGAAGGATATTCGCGGGCTCTCCGACCGCGTGGCGAGGCTCGAAGGGTTGCTGGAGCGCCCGGCGGGCCGGGGGCCCGCTCCGGGCGAATAGCGGGCGCGGTTTGGAGTCGGGACCCGGCTCATCTATAGGTTCCGCTGCCGGGGCAAGAGGAAACCGCCCATGAAGTTCTACGATTTCACGCCGGCGCCGAGTTCCCAGCGCGTCCGCGTCTATCTGGCCGAGAAGGGGCTGGAGCTCCCGACCGAGCAGTTGAACGTGCGCGAGGACGAGCAGTTCGCCGAGCCCTTCACCTCGATGAACCCCTTCCACTGCGTGCCGTTCCTGGCGCTGGACGACGGCACGGTGATCGCGGAATCCATGTCGATCTGCAGCTATCTGGAGGAGTTGCACCCGGAGCCGCCGCTGTTCGGGCGCA
>JAJEAZ010000009.1 GCA_022824105.1 Alphaproteobacteria bacterium | reverse complement strand
AGGTCCGCCTCGCCGAGCCTGACGGCGCGCGCCGCCGAGCCGACCGCGTCCAGCGACGAGCCGCAGAGGCGGTTCACCGTGCTGCCCGGCACGGACTGGGGAAGACCGGCCAGCAGCACCGCCATGCGCGCGACATTGCGATTGTCCTCGCCCGCCTGGTTTGCGCAGCCGTAGATCACGTCTTCCACGGCTTCCGGGTCGAGGCCCGGATTGCGCTCCATCAGCGCCTTGAGCGGCAGGGAGGCGAGATCGTCCGCCCTGACTGCGGCGAGCGCGCCCGAATGGCGGCCGACGGGAGTGCGGACGGCGTCGCAGATATAGGCATCGCGCATGGGTGACAGTCCTCTTGCTTTCGTTATCCGGTCGAGGTGATGGCGCGGAAGTCTTCCATCAGCGTGCGGGTGATGTCGCCCGGGGTGAAACGGTAGTCGTCGATCTCGGCGACCGGCGTTACCTCTGCGGCGGTGCCGGTCACGAAGACCTCCGTGGTGCGGGCGAATTCCTCCGGCAGGATCGAGCGCTCCACCACCGGGATCTGGCGCTTCTCGGCAAGGCCGATCACGGCCTGGCGGGTGATGCCGTTGAGGAAGGAGTCGGGCGTCGGCGTGTGCAGCTTGCCGTCCTGGACGAGGAAGATATTGGCCCCGGAGCCCTCCGCGACGAAGCCGCGCGTGTCGAGGAACAGGGCGTCGTGATAGCCCTCCGCCTCGACCTCGTGCTTGTTGAGCGTGCAGATCAGGTAGTGGCCGGTCGCCTTGGCCTGCACGGGGCCGCATTCGGGGCCCGGCCGGCGATAGCGGCCGGTCTTCATGCGGATGCCGGACATCTCCGTACCGTCCCCGAAATAGGCGCCCCAGAACCAGGCCGCGATCGCGACATGGATCGTGGCCTCCTGCGCCGACACGCCCATCATCTCCGCGCCGCGCCACGCCACCGGGCGGACATAGGCGTCCTTGAGGCCGTTGGCCTGCAGCACGTCCCGTTTGGCGCTCTCCAGCTCTTCCACCGAATAGGGAATTTCGAACCCCATCAGCCGGCCGGAATTGCGCAGCCGTTCGGTATGGGCGCGCGAACGGAAAATGTGCCCGCCATAGACTCGCTCGCCCTCGAAGACCGCGCTGGCGTAGTGCAGGCCATGGGTCATGACATGCAGCCTGGCGTCGCGCCAGGGGACCAGCGCGCCGTCCAGCCAGATGAAGCCGTCGCGGTCGTCATAGGGGAGCAGGTCCACCGCCATCGCGCATTTCTCCTCGTTCTTCGGGCACGATATGATACCGGAACGCAGCGTTGCAGCTTATGGCGGATTTCTGACCATGCGTGAAGCGATTTCGCCGGCTCATTCGCAGGACCTTCCCCATATCCTGCTGGTGGATGACGACGAGCGGCTGCGCGCGCTCCTGAAGCGCTACCTTTCCGGATCGGGCTTCCGGGTCACGGCGATGGAGGAGGCCGAGGCGGCCCGGCGCGCAATGGCCGGCGTCGCCTTCGACCTGGTGGTGCTGGACATCATGCTGCCTGGAGAGTCCGGCCTGGAGCTCAGCGCGGCGCTGACGGAGGCCGGCAACGCGACGCCGATATTGCTGCTGACGGCGATGGACGAGCCCGAGGACCGGGTGCGCGGCCTCGAAGCGGGCGCGGAAGACTACATGGTCAAGCCCTTCGAGCCGCGCGAACTGGTGTTGCGCATCCGCACCATCCTGCGCCGGCGCGGGCCTGCGCGCCGGGAAAGGCTGCGCTTCGGTCCGCTGGCGTGGAGCGCCGGGCGCGAGACGCTGGAGCATGAGGACGGGTCGGTGCGCCGGCTGGCCCCGGCGGAGGCGCTGCTGCTGAGCGCGCTGTCGCTGCGGGGCGGCGACACGGTCTCGCGCGAGGAGCTGGCCGTCATGAGCGTCGGGACCGGCCGGGCCGTGGACGTGCAGGTCGCGCGCCTGCGCCGGAAGCTGGAGCCGGATCCCAGGCATCCCCGTTACCTCGTCACGGTCTGGGGGCGCGGCTACGCGCTGCGGCCGGACTGATGGCCGGGCGTCTGGACCGCTTCCTGCCGCGCACGCTGTTTGCGCGCTCCCTGCTCATCATCGTGACGCCGCTGATCCTGCTGCAGATCGTCTCGACCTGGATCTTCTACGAGCGCCACTGGCACATCATCATGAAGCGGCTGGCGGCCGGCGTGGCGGGCGAGATCGGCCTGGTCATCGACGCGATGGACCGGTTCCCCGGCACGGACGCGCAGGGAGTGCTGCTGAAACTGCTCGCCCAGCGCACCGACCTTCGCGCGACCATCGCTCCGGGCGCCATTCTGCCGAACCGCCCGCAGCCGGAGCCGAAGGGCGGCCTGGACCGGCTGCTCGCCCGGGAGCTGACCCAGCGCGTGCGCCGGCCCTACCAATTCGACACGACCGCGTTCGAGGACGAAATCGTCATCAAGGTGCAGCTCGAGGACAGCGTATTGCATGTCGTCGCGCCGCGCCGGCGGCTGTTCAGCCAGACCACGACCTTCTGGGCGCTCTGGATGGTCGGCACCTCGATGATCCTGTTCGCGGTCGCCGGGCTGTTCATGCGCAACCAGATCCGGCCCATCCGCCGCCTTGCGGAGGCGGCCGACGCCTATGGCAAGGGCCGGGAGGCCAAGGACCCGAAGCTCGCGGGAGCGACGGAGGTGCGCCGGGCGACCGTCGCGTTCCGGCGCATGCGCGAGCGCATCCGGCGCCAGATCAGCCAGCGCACGGAGATGCTGGCCGGCGTCTCCCACGATCTGCGCACGCCGCTCGCGAGGATGAAGGTGGCGCTGGCCCTGCTGCCCGAAGACGACGATGCGCGGGGGTTGCAGGCCGACATCGCCGAAATGGAAGCGATGCTGGAGGCGTATCTGGCCTTTGCCCGGGGCGAGGGCGGCGAGGCGGCCGTGGAAACCGATCTCGGCGAACTGGTGGAGGACGTCGTGACCGGCGCGCGCCGGGCCGGCGGCTCCATAGACCTGCGCATCGCCAGCGCCCCGACGATTCCGGTGCAGGCGACCGCCGTTCGGCGCTGCCTCGTCAACCTCATCGACAATGCGATGCGCTACGCCAACCAGGTCTGGATCGTCTGCCGGGAACGGGGCGAATGGTTCGAGATCGAGATCGACGATGATGGGCCGGGCGTGCCGGCGGCGGACCGCGACAAGGTGTTCCGCCCCTTCTACCGGCGCGACCGCGCGCAGGGAGGGAAAACCGCCGGAATCGGCCTCGGCCTTTCCATTGCGCGCGACGTGGTCCAGAGCCACGGAGGCGACATCCTTCTGGGCGATTCGCCCGAGGGCGGCCTCGGCGTGCGTGTGCGGCTCCCCGTATGATCGCCGCCATCGGCGACAGAGGACAGAAGACATGATGGACCGTTTTCCGCCTCCGGCAGAGGAGCAGGTCACGCTCGCGAATTGGCGGACGGCGCCCTTCAACCGCTGGGCCTTCCGCCATGTGCGGGAACTGATCCCCTCGGCGGACATCGCGAACGATCCCGCCTCGGTGCGCCCCCTGCCCGAGGCCCCTGTTTCCGTGCCCGGCTTCGAGGCAATGGCGGAAGGCTGCGACGCCCTGCTGGCGCTCCACCGCGGCAGCATCGTGGCGGAACGCTACGCCGACGGCATGACCGCTGCCACGCCCCACATCCTGATGTCGGTCTCGAAATCCATGCTGGGCCTGCTCGCCGGCATCCTCGCGGAAGCCGGCCGGCTGGAACCGGCGGCCCCGGTCTCCCGCTATGTGCCCGAGATCGGGGATACGGTCTATCGCGGCGCAACGGTGCGCCACCTGCTCGACATGCGCGTCGGCATCCTGTTCGACGAGGACTATCTCGCGACAAGCGGCCCGATCATCGCCTACCGGCAGGCGAGCGGCTGGAACCCGGTGGACCCGGACGAGCCGCTCTCGGACCTGCGCTCCTTCTATGCGCAGCTGACCGAGCCGGACGGAGAGCACGGACAGCGCTTCCACTATGTCTCGACCAATACCGACCTGCTGGCCTGGGTCATCGAGCGGGCCGCGGGCGAGCGCTATGCGGACCTGATGGGCAGCCTGTTGTGGACGCCGGCCGGGGCCGAACGCCCGGCCTATATCACCGTGGACCGCCTCGGGGCGCCCCGGGCCGCCGGCGGCATGTGCGTCACCGCGCGCGATCTCGCGCGCATCGGCCAGCTGATCGTCGAGGACGGCCGCCGGGACGGCCGGCAGGTGCTGCCGGAACGCTGGATCGACGACATCGAAACGGCCGGCGACCCGGAGGCCTGGGATGCGGGCGACTTCGCCCCCTTCTTTCCGGGCCGCGCGATGCACTACCGCTCGCAATGCTACGTGCTGCGCGGCGACCGGCCCCTGGTCTTCGGCATCGGCATTCACGGGCAGAACCTCTATGTCGACCGCCGCGCCGAGGTGGTCGTGGTGCGCCTGTCCTCGCGGGCCCTGCCGCTGGAGGCAGACCGCGAATTGGCGGGGCTCGACGAAGCGCTCGCCATCCGCGACTTCCTGGCCGGGACGTAAACCCGGCGCTCGTTGACCGGAACCGATGGCGGAGCCACCTCCACCGTCGCCCCCCCGAGCCGGGGCCCAGCTTCGGTCCTCGCGGCGGCTTCAGCGGCTGAGCCTGTTCTCCACCGGCTGCGGTGGCGTCGGGAGCCAGAGATGGGCCCCGGCTCGGGGGCCGGGGCGACGAGTGGGGGGGTGCGTTGCCGGGGGGCCGGGGCGGCGGTTGCACCCGGTTGCCGCTCCACGCCCTTCCATCGGGCGCGGCCTCGCCGTGCAGGAGGACCCCTTGCGAAACGTCATGAATTGTCATGCGATGTCATGGGCGGGCGCGAATTCCGCGCTGTCCAACCAGTCCCCGTCCTGCCGGTACGGGTCGTCGTCCTCGTCCCGGTCGTCTTCCCCGTCCGGACCGCGGGGGCGGAAGGCTTCTTCTTCCCGTTCGAGGCGGTCCTGCCTGCGCTCCTCGACCGCCTCCGGGGACCAGGGGTCGTAGATGTCGGCATAGCCGTTGCGGCGCTGGTAGAGCCAGTCATGTTCGGCGCCGTCGGCCCGGTCGTCGTCGATCCAG
>JAJEAZ010000642.1 GCA_022824105.1 Alphaproteobacteria bacterium | reverse complement strand
CTTCGATGTGGCCGACGAGATCGCGACGATTACGCTCAACCGTCCGGAGGCGCGCAATGCGCTCTCGGAGCCCATGCGGAGCGAGCTCGACACGGTGCTCGCCGAACTCAAGCGCGAGGCCGGCCACAGCGTGAAGGCCGTTATCCTGACAGGGGCAGGCCGGGCTTTCTGCGCCGGGGGCGACGTGAAGGCGATGCAGTCGCGCCAGAAGGGCGCCGAATTCAACCGCCGGCGGATGCGCGAGGGCCACAACCGCTTCTACGATATTCTGAATCTCGAATTGCCGGTGATCGCCGCGGTCAACGGCGCGGCCGCCGGGGCCGGCTGCAATCTGGCGCTCGCCTGCGATTTCATCCTGGCCACGCCGCGCTCGATCTTCATGCAGGCTTTCGGGCGTATCGGGCTGGTGCCGGACTGGTCGGGCTTCTACCTGCTGCCGCGCATCGTCGGGCTGCAACGGGCGAAGGAGCTGATCTTCAGCGCCCGCAAGCTCGGCGCGGCCGAGGCCAGGGACTACGGCATCGTCTTCGAACTGCACGAGGAAGACGCGCTGATGGACGCGGCGCGGGCGCTGGCGGGGCGCTTCACGAAGGCCTCGACGACCGCCATCGGCCTTTCCAAGACCATCCTCAACCAGTCCTTCAACCTCGACCACCGCACCATGCTGGAGATGGAGGCGTTCGCGCAGTCGGTCGCGTCCGGTTCCGAATACCACGCGGCGGCCGTCGCACGCTTCGTCGAGAAACAGCCGGCGCTGTTCGACTGGGAAGCGATGGACCGCGCGCAAACGGATGCGCTGGCGGCGGAGTAGGGGAATGATGCGGGCCGGCGCGGCCCGTCGGGCGCCGGCCTTGCGGAGTCGAAAGCGGGGCCGCTACTCGGCCGCTTCGTCGAACGCTTCGCCCTCGTCGTAGACCGTGTTGTATTCCCGGTCCATGGTGATCGGCATCTCATACATCTCGATCTGCGGCGGATGGTCGTATTTCGCCGTCATGTAGGCGGTCCACTCGGCGCTGTAGCCCTTTTCCGCCGCCTCCCGGGACTCCCAGAGGTAAATGCCGCCGCCGAGGCCGTCCCGGTAAAGCACGTTCTTGCGGATCAGGCCCTCGGTCGCCATGTAGCGCGGGATCGAATCGCGGAACATCTGCACGGCGGTTTCGCGGTCGGTTCCCTCAGGCAGCCCGTAGGTTACTACGGCGATCACCCTCGTCATGGCTCGTCTCCCGTCAATTGCGGCGCGAGGGTAGCAGAACGCCGGCCGTTTCGCGACGGCCGCTCAGGCAGCGCTCAGGCGGCGTCGCGGGCCTCGAACAGCGGCCGCGCCGTCTTGGCGTAGGTGTGCTTGGCGACGATCCTGCCGCCCTCGACATGCAACAGGTCCAGGCCGCGCCAGGCGCTCGACCGCTCGGACGTGGCGATCACGCAGGACCAGGAAATCATCGCCTTGCCGTCCTCCGGGTCGAGGAACAGGTCCTCCTCCTCGAAGCGCACCTTGCCGAACTTGCCCGCAAACATCGGCTCGAACGCCGCACGGATAGCCTCCTTGCCCTCATGCCGGGCGCCGTGGAACTCGTCATAGACCGCGTCCTCGGCGAACCAGGCCATGACGCCGTCAAGGTCGTCGCGGTTGAAGGCATCGGTGAACTGGAGCGTGATTTGCTTGAGCTCGTCGCGGGTCATCGGGGTCCTCCGGGGCGGGGTTTGCGGTTTCACTATAGCCTTTCGGCCGGGCTGAAGGGACGGCGCTGGCCGGCCGCCTCCATCAGCGGCATGACCTCCTCGATCCACTGGCGGCACTCGCCGAGATAATCCACCCAGGAGAGCAGCAGCCCGTCCACGCCCATGTCCGAGAGGTGCTCAAGCTCCTCCACAATGTCTTCCGGCGTCCCGACCAGCGGATAGCCGCCATGGCCCGCCTTGAAGTGGAAGCGGAACGCGTCCATCACCGCCGGCTCCAGCGTGCCGGACTGCACGCCGAAGATGTCCAGCATGTTGGCGACCGCCACATCGTCGCCGCGCTCGACGACATAGTGGTGGAGATAGTCCTCGGCCTCCCGCCGGGTCGACCGGCAGACGACATAGCCGTGGATCCAGCATTGCGAGGAGCGCCCGAGATCGGCGGCCATGGTCTTGAGACGGGCGATCTGCGCGCGGTCGCTGCCCTCGTCCTTCTGGCGCAGCATGACGAAATTCATGTCGGCATGGGCGGCGGAGAACGACTGGCCGGCGGAGGAACTGCCGGCGTTCATGATCGGCGGCCTCGGGCGCTGCAGGGGTTTCGGCTCGCTCCAGAGCGCCCTGCCGCTGAAGAAGCGCCCGTCGAGGTCGAAGGGTTCCCGCTCGCTCCAGAGGCGCTTCACCAGCGAAAGCCATTCCCCGGCATAGGCATAGCGGTCGTCATGGGCGCGCATTTCTAGGCCGAACATGTCGAACTCGTTCTTGAACCAGCCGGCGACGAGGTTGAGCGCGAAACGCCCGCCCGAAATATGGTCCACCGTCGCGCCCATCTTGGCCGCCGCGACCGGGTGGACCAGCGGCGCGTGGACGGTCGAGAACACCGTGGCGTGCGCGGTCTCGGCCGCTATGCCGGCCGCCCAGGTCAGGCTCTCGAAGGTCCGGTTGTTGAAATCGGTCTCGCCGCCATAGCCCTTCCAGCGCCCGACCGGCAGCAGCGCCTCGAAACCGGCGGCGTCCGCCATGCGGGCGAGCGCCCGGTTGTCCTCCCATGTCATCGGCCAGGCGCCGTCGGCGGTCGTCACGGTCGAGCCGTGCGAGCAGTTGAACGCCATCACGCCCAGCTTGATGCGGTTGTCGTTGAACAGCGGGCTCCGGGGAGCGTCGTTCATTGCGGCGCTGCCGTTGCGCTGGCGCCGGAGTCGATCAATGCCTGTATTTCGGATTGGTCCAGCCCGGCCTCCCGGAGCACTTCTTCGCTGTGCTGACCGGCTTGCGGCGCTTGCAGCCGGATCGACCCCGGCGTCTTCGAGAAGGAGACGGGAGGGCGCATATGCATGAGCCGGCCTTCGGACGGGTGCTCGACGGTCTGGAAGAAATCGACGGCCTGCAGGTGCGGGTCGTCGAACAGCGTCTCCGGAGAGTGCATCGGCATGCAGGGAATGTCGGCGCCCTCCAGCTCGGCCAGCCAGTCCGCCGTCGTCCGGCCCCGCATGATGTCCGCCAGGATCCGGTAGAGCGCCTCGATGTTCCGCGAGCGGGCGGTCATGGTCGCGAACCGCTCGTCTTCCGCGAGTTCCGGGCGCCCCGCGATCCCGAAGAAGCGGCGCCAGTGGCGGTCGTTGTAGGGCAGCACGCAGAGATGCCCGTCGGCGGTTTCGTGCGGCCGGCGCCAGGGCGTCAGCAGGCGTTCGTAGCCGGCGGGCCCGAGCGGCGGGTCGAAGGTACGC
>JAJEAZ010000611.1 GCA_022824105.1 Alphaproteobacteria bacterium | reverse complement strand
TTCAAGCTTCCGGCGGGCGCGGCTGCGGGCTTCGTCTTCCATCCGCGCCAGATCGCCGGAACGCTGCATCCCGACGAGCCGCGCCTCGATCTCTTCCAGCAGGTCGGGCTCGGCCACCGGCCAGGTCGCGCCGCGCACGCCGAGGTCCTTCGCCGATACCGGCAGGGCCGCCAGGACCGCGGCCAACACCATGGCGGCGATGCGCATCATCGCCCTGCCTCCGGCGCGCTGCCGGTATCTTCCGGCCCGACCAGCGGTCCCTTCAGGCCGAGCCAGGGCAGGTCGGGCAGCGAGACGGCGCGGCCGAGAATGCGCGCGCGCGGCACGAGGCCGATTTCGGCATAGCGGCTGTCGTGGCTGTCGCGATGATCGGCGTACAGGAAGTAGTGGCCGTCCGGGATGGCGCCCGGCGCGAGCGCCGCGAGCGGCCGACCGTCCAGCGCATGGGTCTTGGCGCGCCCGACCGGCTCGCCGTCGAGATGGACCGTCCTGTCCGCATCGACGGTAACGGCCATGCCGGGAAGCCCGCGCACGGTCTTCATGTACGGCACGCGAGACCCGACGGAAGCGGGTGGCTCAAACAGCACCCGGTCGCCGATCTTCGGTTCCGTTCCGAACAACGGGAATGCCGCGTAGCCCCAGGCTTCGTCGGACCAGCTCGCATTGACATGCACGCGCGAGGCCGCAGCCAGCCAGAGCATCGCCAGCGCGACCATCACGACAAGACCGGCCTTGCGGCGGCGCAGCCGGTCGTCCCGCCGGTTGAATATCGGACGCTCCGCGGTCAACGGTCCTCTCCCGGAACCAGCAGCCGCTCCACTGCGGCTTCGACCTCGGGTGTGAGATCGGGGGCACCAGCGGCGACGGCGCGCGCCGGCAGCAGCACCGCGCCATGACGCTGCGCCACAGCATCGAGGGCGGTCTCCAGCGCAACGCCCCAGACGCGCACGTCCTCCGCCGTCGCCCCTTCCGTCGCGGCCCGCGCGGTGTAATCCGCCGTGATCTCCGCTAGGCGGACGCCTGCGATGCGCGGCGCAGGCTCCACGCCATAGCGCAACGTCGCAGCGGCGACCGCAGCGGCCACCGCGCCCGAGAGCAGCACGGCGGACAGCAGCACCGGCCAGCCGGGGTCGCGCCCAGCCATGTCAGGCTTGCGCGGCATCCGCCTCGCCCGGCTCATCCGTTCGGGAGATTCGTCCGCGCCGCTCCTCCTCCGGCCCGGCCAGCGCCCGGAAGCGGGCGAGCCAGGCCGCGGCCGCCTTGTCGGGCGGGATGCTGCGGATGCGGCGCTTCAGCGGCGGGAAGGCGACGCCGGCGCCAACCGCCGGCTCATCCAGAAGGTCGCGACTTTCGGTTGCCGCTGCCATGCGCATGACGAACCGGAGCAGTTCGGCCTGTTCCTCTTCCAGCACGGCATCGAGCCCGGCCGCCTTGCGCACGGCGGTCTCGATCCCGGTGGCGAGTTTCCCGGTGCGTTCCGCCGCGCGCTGCGAGTCCGGCAGACGCCCCCGAAGCCAGGCCGAGGCCGCGCCGGCGATCAGCGCGTGCAGCGCAAGCGTTCGCTGGTCCTCCTCTTCGAGCCCGTCGAGCGCCGCGATTTCCTCCGAGACGATCACCGCATGGGCGGCGATGGAGTGGTATTGCCGGCAGCAGCCGCCCCGGCGGCAGGTATTGGCCAGCACATGGGCCAGCGCCTCGAAGTCGATGTCGTCGGCCGTCACGCCCTCCGGATCGCCCGGCCAGTTGAGCGGCGCCCGCGGCTTCGCGCCGGCAGGGTTCACGGTCATGCGTTCTCTCCCTTTCGTTCGGTGGTTGCGGAATGGCCGGCAGGGGCAGGCGTACCGTCCCCGGCAAGCCGGTCGATGGCCTCGACGGTGGAAAGGCCCTTGGCCTTGAGCCGCTCGACAGCGGCGAAGGCGGGCCCGCGCGAGGAGAACAGCGCCACCGACCAGGTGTCGAGCACCAGCCGCGCGACGCGCCAGCCGTCGGGGCCGTGCAGCACCAGCTCGGCATAACGCCCGTCGGCCGTGGTCAGGCTCTTGAGAGCCCGCTCCATGCCGGGATCGCAATGAATGCGCTTTTCCTGCTTCAGGAGCTCGACCGACTCGTCCTTCTGGGCGAGAAAGATCACCCAGTCCGAGTTCTCCCAGGCCGCCCGTGCCGCCGGATTGGCGTAATAGTCGTTGACCGACTGCGTGCCGGTAATCAGCGCGCCGCGATATTTGCGGGCGCGTCTCGCGGCGCCCTCCAGGAACGCCCGGCTGTCCTCGCCCGAGAGCAGGTCCCAGGCCTCGTCGATGACAATGGCCTTCGCCCGCGTGCGGGGGCCGTGATACATGCGCTGGGTGGCGAGGAAGACCACCAGCATGAGGACCACCGCCTGCACGTCGCCCCGTCCCTTGAGCTCGGCGAGCTCGAACACGGTGAGCGCCCGGTCGAGCGCCGGCGTGTGCGAGCCGGCGAAGAGGCGCCCCATCGCCCCGCCCGGACACCAGGGACCGAGCGCGGTCGCCATGTCCTTCGCCCGG
>JAJEAZ010000300.1 GCA_022824105.1 Alphaproteobacteria bacterium | reverse complement strand
GGGGCTTGTGGGACGTGTGGCTCCCGGTGCGTCCGGCGACGCGGATTAGGCGCGGGTTTCGCGGGGAAAGCGACGGATTCTGGAGGGCGGCTTCGGACGAGGCCGCCGATACGCTATTGGAGACTGCACGGCCATGAACGGCGCGGAAAGCCTTGTCACGACGCTTGTGGGCGGCGGGGTCGATGTCTGCTTCACCAATCCCGGCACCTCGGAGATGCATTTCGTGGCGGCGCTCGACCGCGTGGACGGCATGCGCTCTGTGCTCTGCCTGTTCGAAGGCGTGGTGTCGGGCGCGGCGGACGGCTACTGGCGCATGGCCCGGCGGCCGTCGGCGACCTTGCTGCATCTGGGGCCGGGGCTCGGCAATGCGGTCGCCAACCTGCACAACGCCAAGAAGGCGCATTCCGGCATCGTCAACATCGTCGGCGAGCATGCGACCTTCCACATCGAGCACGATGCGCCGCTGACCGCCGATATCGAGGGCATCGCCCGGCCCGTGTCGCACTGGGTCCACACCTCGCGCGACTCGACCACCGTCGCGGAAGACGGGGCCAGGGCAATCGCGGAGGCCATGGCGGCGCCGGGGCGAATCGCGACCCTGATCCTGCCGGGCGACACGGCCTGGAACGCGGCGAACGGCGTGGCCGCCGTGCCCGAGGTCGCGCTGCCCGCGAAGGTGGACGAAGCGGCCGTCGCGGCGGCGGCGGACGCCGCGGGCGAGGGCTGCATGCTGCTGCTGAGCGGCGATGCGCTGACCGAGCGCGGGCTCGCGCTCGCCGGGGCGATTGCGGCGAAGACCGGATCGTCCCTGCTCGCCCAGACCTCCAATGCGGTGCTCCAGCGGGGCGCGGGGCGTGTGCCGGTCGGCCGCGTGCCGTTTCCGGTGCTGCAGGCCGTGGAGCAGTTGAAGGACGTGCATACCGTGGTGCTGGTCGGCGCAAAGGCCCCGGTGGCGTTCTTCGGCTATCCCGACCGCCCGAGCGTCGTGACCTCGGACGACTGCGAAATCCGCTGCCTCGCCGCCATCGAGGAGGACCAGCTGGACGCGCTTGAGCGGCTCGCGGACCGGGTCGGCGCCCGGGCCGAGGATGCGCCTGTGCAGACGCCCTTCCGGCCGGACC
Organism: Alphaproteobacteria bacterium; assembly: GCA_022824105.1. Classification (GTDB taxonomy): domain Bacteria; phylum Pseudomonadota; class Alphaproteobacteria; order Bin95; family Bin95; genus Bin95. The sequence continues at coordinate 7,735 of JAJEAZ010000300.1, read as the reverse complement.
TGCCGACGGGCGCGTTCGACCTTGACAAGCTCGCGGCCATTCTCGGCAACACCATCCCGGAAAACGCGATCTGCGTGGACGAATCCGTGACCACCGGGCGCGGCTTCTACCCGCTGACGGCCGGCGCCCCGCCGCATGACTGGCTGCAGAACATGGGCGGCTCCATCGGCTATGGCGGGCCCTGCGCGGTGGGCGCGGCGATTGCCTGCCCGGACCGCAAGGTGCTGGCGATGATCGGCGACGGCAGCGCGATGTACACGATCCAGGCGCTCTGGACGATGGCGCGCGAGAACCTCGACATTACCGTGGTGATCTGGGCAAACCGCACGTACCAGATTCTCAAGGGCGAGCTTGCCAATGTCGGCGCCGGCAATCCGGGCCGCAAGGCGCTGGACATGCTCGATATCGGCCGGCCGGACATGAACTTCGTCGAGATGGCGCGCGGCATGGGCGTGGAGGGCGAGCGCGCCGAGGATTGCGAGGGCCTGATCCGGGCGCTCGGCCGCGCCAATGCCGACCGCGGCCCCTACCTGATCGAGGCGGTTCTCTGACAGGAGGTATTGGCTAAGTCCACGCATTTGGCCTTTCGCGGCGCGACCGGATTTTCTTGGTCGACCAAAAAACGAGCGGGACCGCCATCGGTAGGGAGCAGCGCGAGTTCGAGTGCGACGATAAGGGTTACCGATACGCCGCCCACTGAATGCTCAGCAATCAGGCGTGCGCGAAGTAACCGATCCCAGAAGAGCAGGCCAACTACATGCAGCCAGTAGTCTCTACGGAGGAGTGAACAGGTTATGCCAGTTGCTCTAGTTGTTCCAGAACTTCTAGATGCTGTTTGGTCCTAAGTGGTGCAGTAGTATGGTATTGGTGTCGAGAGAATTCAATTCCCTCTTTCCTCTCTAAACGAAATGGCACGGGCTTTAGAGCCGGATTTTTCGTATGGTCAGTAGATAATGACAAGCCAAAGTTTTCGTACTTTACTTTCAATTTAGATGTACTCCTAAGCGCTTCTTCTATTGTCGACAATATCTCAGTATAAGCATTAAGCGGCTGTAATACATCTCTATCTGTCTCAACGAGTAAAACGCTTTCGTAAATTTTGCCGACCGTATGAGTTTCAACAATTGAGACATTGTAATCATCTTTCAGCCAAGAATTAAAATCATGTATAAATTCGTCTATGAAATCTGAATCAGATCGTGACGATATGATGATGCCGTCGTTGTAAATGTCCAATGTCTCGATTGCACTTCCCGAAAACAGGCCGTGTTTGAATTCCGCTTTGTCTCCAGAAAAATCGGCAAAGGAATGAGGTGCACTGCCGAACCGGTACCGCCCTACAATCTCAGCGGCAATGTGTGGGAGGTATGTTTGGCCAGTGGTCCTTGTCATTCTATACAAGGACGTGACGCGGCTCAGTTCAATCGCGAGAAGCTTCATGACACCCTCTTCAGGATATGGCTGATCTGTGAGGGGTCTGCAAAACGCGGCCCTGTTGAATGTCATTGCGCCGATTGGCCATGCTCAACCCTCGCAGATTGTTGTTTGCTTCAAACGCTGAAGCAGCTGGGCGATAGGTCGCTTCCTTGTCCGACCGCGGCGTTATCATGTTCTGCCCTCTGTAATTTCGGGAAGGGCGGCCCTCGAGAGGAAGTAAGGTCACATCGGGCTCGGCCTTGGCGATGGCCAGCAAGAGGTCGCTTACCGTTTCAAGAGTCCAATTGCCCGGAGCACCGAACCAGCGAGTAATTTGCTCGGGTCGACGACCGATTCGCCGGGCAACCTCGGCCCGCGTTAGGCCGGTTTCCGCTTCCTGCTTGAAAAATTCATCCAAGACGAGGTCGTACAAGCGATCACGGAAACGCTCCCGGAAGTAAGAGAGCGTTACGAGTGGTATTTTCTCGCTGTCGAGAATATCAGACAGGAAAGGCGTGTTCCGAGATATATTCATTGACGGTGTTTCCCGTGAGCGCATTGTGGTGGGGAAAGATTTGTCTCCATCTGGCCAAGCAGGTGCGAATTTCTCGTTGAAACTCTCCGGACCCGGGTCCTCCAAGGTCTTTTCTAGGTGCCCAATTCAATGCAACAAAACAATCCTTAGCCGCAAAGCGGCCGAAGACCCGAAGCGCGGGCTTAGGATCGCGGATTCGAATTTCCCAAACTTCATCGCCAGTAGGGTCTAGCCGGGACATGTAGGTGTGGCTAGGCTTCTCGTAAGGGTTGTTCAGAGCCATTGAAATCCGTTGACCCACAACGAACCTGTCGAACGCCGCCCAGAGCCTACCGGCAAGGTGCTGCTCTTCGTCTTCCCAAGGCCCGGTGATCAGACGGTGAAACTCTGGCGTCACATACAGGTCCCGGTTCATGGGTTCGCTCGGCATCCTCGGCTCCACCAGGAACAGTCGGTGACGCTCCACTGCATCGACGAGCAAATCATGCATTGACATGAAAGTCAATACCCTTCAAATGAGGCAAACATGGCGGGTCATTTGTAGCGGGTGGTCAAGCGGGGGATCAAAGGCCCAAGTAAGGCAACATCGAACATAGCCGAGTTCGGGCGGTTCATGGAGGCGCGAACCTCGAAGCTCGGTTCGCGCGGTCCGTGGACCAAGCATGGTCCAGATTGATACGCTAGCTGACAAAACCGTAACTGGACCGCCTCGGGGCCGGGACGCATAATCCCCGCTATGCGAACGCTTTTCCTGCTTGTGCTCTGCGCGGCTCTGGTCTCGATCGACAGTCGCGCCGAGACGATCCACCGCGCCCATGCCATCGCCATGCACGGCGAGCCGAAATACCGGGCCGGTTTCCCGCATTTCGACTATGTGAATCCGGAAGCGCCCAAGGGCGGCGTCATCCGGTTCGGCGTGCAGGGCAGTTTCGACAGCTTCAACCCCTATAACGGCAAGGGCAACGCCGCCGGCATGGCCAACCCCGTCGAGACGCTGCTGACGGGCAGCGCCGACGAGCCGTTCACGGAATACGGGCTGATCGCGGAAAGCATGGAATGGCCGGAAGACCGGTCCTGGGTCGTCTTCCATCTGCGCGAGGAGGCGCGCTGGCACGACGGCAGTCCGATCACGGTCGAGGACGTGATCTTCTCGCTGGAACTGCTGAAGACCCAGGGCGAGCCGTTCTTCCGCCACTATTACGCCGATGTCGGCAAGGGCGAGAAGGTGGGGCCGCGCAGCGTCCGGTTCCGGTTCTCGGGCGGTCAGAACCGCGAGCTGCCGCTGATCGTCGGCCAGATCCCCATTCTGCCGAAGCATTACTGGGAGGGGCGGGACTTCCAGGCGACGACGCTCGACCCGCCGCTCGGCAGCGGCCCCTACCGGGTCTCCTCCTTCGAGACCGGGCGCTATCTGGAACTGGAGCGCGTGGAGGACTATTGGGGCCGCGACCTGCCGGTCAGGCGCGGCACCGGCAATTTCGACCGCATCCGCTACGAGTATTACCGCGACCCGACGGCCATCCGCGAAGCGCTCAAGTCCGGCGACATCGACTACCGGGAGGAGAACATCTCCAAGTCCTGGGCGACGGAATACGACATCGAGCCGGTGCAGGAGGGCTGGCTGAAGAAGGAGAGCATCGAGCACGGCCGCGTGGCCGGGATGCAGGCCTTCGTCTTCAACGCCCGGCGCGACATCTTCAAGGACCGGCGGGTGCGCCGCGCGCTCGGCTACGCCTTCGATTTCGAGTGGTCGAACCGGACGCTCTTCTACGGCATCTACAACCGGACGGAGAGCTATTTCGACAACTCGGAACTCGCCTCGTCGGGCGTGCCTCAGGGCCGCGAGCTGGAGCTTCTGGAGCCCTACCGGGCGAGCCTTCCGCCGGAGGTCTTCAGCGAGCCGTTCGAGCTGCCGAAGACCGACGGGCAGGGCTGGCCGCGCGAGAACTACCGCGCTGCGCTCCGCCTGCTGAAGGCCGCGGGCTGGGAACTCCGGGACCTGAAGCTGGTCCATGTCGAGACGGCCAAGCCGATGGCCTTCGAAGTGCTGCTGCGCAACCCGGCCTTCGAGCGCGTGTTCCTGCCCTTTGCGCGCAACCTGAAACGGCTGGGCGTCGAGGCCCGCATCCGGCTGGTGGACCCTTCCCAATATGCGCAGCGCGTGCGCGGTCGCGATTTCGACATGATTGTCGGCGGCTGGGGCCAGAGCCATTCGCCCGGCAACGAGCAGCGCGACTATTGGGGCTCCGCTGCCGCCGACCAGTTCGCCAGCCGCAATCCCGCGGGCATCGCCGACCCGGTGGTGGACGCGCTGGTGGAGAGCCTGATCGCCGCTCCGGACCGGGAGGAGCTGGTCTTCCGCACAAGGGCTCTCGACCGGGTGCTGCTGCACGGCTACTGGATCGTCCCCAACTGGCACACCTCCGCCGACCGCGTCCTCTACTGGGACAAGTTCGGGCGGCCGCCGACCGTGCCGATGGACGGCGTCAATACGAACCGCTGGTGGTTCGACCCCCGGAAAGCCGCCGCCCTCGACGCGGCGCGCGGCGGCTGACCGCCCGTCGGCGGCGCGCGCAAGCCGGCCGATGGCAGCCTATATCCTGCGCCGCCTGGCGCTGATGGCGCCGACCTTCCTCGGCATCATCCTCATCAACTTCATCGTCATCCAGTTCGCCCCCGGCGGGCCCGTCGACCAGGCGATCGCGCAATTGGAGGGCTATGGCGACGCCGCGATAGAGCGCGTGACGCGCGGCGGCGCCGAGATCGTCCGCAGCGCGGAGAGCTCCGACAGCCGCTACCGGGGCGCGCAGGGCCTCGACCCGGCCTATATCGCGGAGCTGGAGAAGCGTTTCGGCTTCGACCGGCCGGTGCATGAGCGCTTCTTCAAGATGGTGGGCGACTATCTCAGCTTCGACTTCGGCGAAAGCTATTTCCGGGACGAGCGGGTGGTGGACCTCGTGCTGGAGAAAATGCCGGTCTCGATCTCGCTCGGGCTCTGGACGACCTTGCTGGTCTATCTCATCTCGATCCCGCTCGGCGTCGCCAAGGCGGTGCGCGACGGCTCGCGCTTCGATATCTGGACGAGCGCGGTCGTCGTGTTCGGCAACGCCATCCCCTCCTTCATCTTCGCGGTCATGCTGCTGGTGCTGTTCGCGGGCGGCAGCTATTTCGACTGGTTCCCGTTGAAGGGCCTGACCTCCGAGGGGGCGGAGACCTGGCCCTGGTATGCGCAGGTCGCGGACTATTTCTGGCACCTGGCGCTGCCGATTACGGCGATGGTGATCGGCGGCTTCGCGACCCTCACCCTGCTCACCAAGAACTCCTTCCTCGACCAGATCGGCCAGCAATATGTGCTGACCGCGAGGGCCAAGGGGCTGACGGCGCGCCGGGTGCTCTACGGCCATGTCTTCCGCAACGCCATGCTGATCGTCATTGCCGGCTTCCCGGCGGCGTTCGTGGGCGTGCTGTTCACCGGCGCGGTGCTGATCGAGACGATCTTCTCGCTGGACGGCCTCGGGCTGCTCGGCTTCGAGGCGGCGCTCAATCGCGACTACCCGATCATGTTCGCCTCGCTCTGGTTCTTCACGCTGCTCGGCCTCGTCATGCAACTCATCGGCGACCTCACCTACATGCTGGTGGACCCCCGCATCGACTTCGAAACGCGGCAGGTCTGACACCGGGATGCTCGACACGGGACACATGCCTGGGACCGCTTCTTTGTGCCTCCCCTCCCGCTCGGCGGGAGGGGCCGGGGGAGGGCCCCTCAGCGCGGCGGGCCTTTGCCGGGCTTCGCAGCGCATGCCCCCAACCGTCGCCCCGGCCCCCGAGCCGGGGCCCAGCCTCGGTCCTGGCGGCAGCTTCGGCGGTCGACCCCGTTCTTCACCGGCTGCAGGGCCCAGCCTCGGTCCTGGCGGCAGCTTCGGCGGTCGACCCCGTTCTTCACCGGCTGCGGCGGCATCGGGAGCCTTGGTTGGACCCCGGCTCGGGGGCCGGGGTGACGAAAAGGGAACCGGGCGGGACGTAGCCCGGCCGGCAGACGCACCGGATACAAGGCAAAGCGAGATGTGTGCCTGTGGTAGCCCCGCAAGCGGGGGAGGAGGCTTCGGGTGGCTGTCGGCATGGGTCCCTGTCGATGGCCGTTGGTCTGAGGTGGGGCGATGAGTCCGCTGGCGCGCCGGCGCCTCGCCAATTTCCGGGCCAACCGGCGCGGCTGGTGGTCGCTCTGGATCTTCCTCGCGCTCTTCCTCCTCTCGCTGGGCGCGGAGTTCATCGCCAACGACAAGCCCTTCGTCGTCTTCTATGACGGCGGGCTCTACATGCCGGTGTTCGAACGCTATCCGGAGACGGTGTTCGGCGGCGAGTTCGAGGTGGAGGCCGACTATCGCGACCCCTATGTCCGCGAACTGATCGCCGGGAAAGGCTGGATGCTGAACCCGATCATCCCCTACGACTACCGCACCGTCGCCTGGGACCTGGCTACGCCCGCGCCGTCCGCCCCCGATGCGGAGCACTGGCTCGGCACGGACGACCAGGCCCGCGACGTGATGGCCCGCCTGATATACGGGTTCCGCATCTCGGTGCTGTTCGGGCTGACGCTCACCCTCTTCAGCAGCATCGTCGGCGTGGCGGCCGGGGCCGTGCAGGGCTATTTCGGCGGCTGGACCGACCTGATCGGCCAGCGCATGATCGAAATCTGGGGCAGCATGCCGACGCTCTACCTGCTCATCATCCTCGCAAGCACGATCACGCCGACCTTCTGGTGGCTGCTGGGGCTGCTGTTGCTCTTCTCCTGGATCGCGCTGGTCGGGCTGGTGCGCGCCGAGTTCCTGCGCGCGCGCAATTTCGACTATGTGCGCGCCGCCCGCGCGCTCGGCGTCTCCAACCCGGTGGTCATCTTCCGCCATGTGCTGCCGAACGCCATGGTCGCGACGATCACCTTCCTGCCCTTCGTCCTGATCGGCGCCATCACCTCGCTGACCGGCCTCGACTTCCTGGGCTTCGGGCTGCCGGTCGGCTCCGCTTCGCTCGGCGAGCTGCTGGCGCAGGGCAAGGCCAATCTCCAGGCTCCCTGGCTCGGTCTCACCGCCTTCTTCTCGCTCGCCGTATTGCTCTCGCTACTGGTGTTCATCGGCGAGGCGGTGCGCGACGCCTTCGACCCGCGCAAGGGGCTCACGGGATGAGCGCGCTGCTGGCCGTCGAGGACCTCCGGGTCGATTTTCAGAGTCACGAGACGCAAGTCCACGCCGTGCGCGGCATATCCTTCGACATCGAGCGCGGCGAGACCCTGGCGCTGGTGGGCGAAAGCGGCTCCGGCAAGTCGGTGACCGCCCTCTCCCTGCTCCAGCTTCTGCCCTATCCGGCGGCCTCGCACCCCTCGGGGCGCATCCGCTTCGACGGCGAGGAGCTCATGGGTGCCGGCGAGGATGTCATGCGCCGGGTGCGCGGCAACCGCATCGCCATGATCTTCCAGGAGCCGATGACCTCGCTGAACCCGCTGCACACGGTCTCGCGGCAGGTGAGCGAGACGCTGTTCCTGCACAAGGGCCTCTCGCGCGAGCGGGCGCGGGCGGAGACGCTGAAGCTCTTGCGCGAGGTCGGCCTGCGCGATCCCGAACAGCGGCTCGACAGCTATCCGCACCAGCTTTCCGGCGGCCAGCGTCAGCGTGTGATGATCGCCATGGCGCTGGCCAACGAGCCGGACCTGCTGATCGCCGACGAGCCGACCACCGCGCTCGACGTCACCATCCAGGCCCAGATCCTCGACCTGCTGAAACGCCTCCAGGC
>JAJEAZ010000085.1 GCA_022824105.1 Alphaproteobacteria bacterium | reverse complement strand
ACCTCGCCGATCAGCGCGCCGGTCGAGTTCTGCGAGATGGTGCGCCCCATATGCTGGGCGAGGCCCCAATAGACGTCCCGGAGCCCCTGCGGGTCGAGCCCCAGTCTGTCGAGGCCGCGCATCATCACGAAGCCGCGCCCGTTCTCCAGCTCGTCCACCATCTCCGCGAGGCGGGGGCCGAGCGTCGGCAGGGGAAAGTCCGCCTTGCCGAAACCGGGCGCGCCGAAGCGGCGCGGCAGTGCGGCGGCGATCTCCTCCAGTTCGGCGTCCGTGAACACCCGTATCCAGTCGTCGCGCCCCTCCATGTCCTCGCGCCGCCAGACGCTCGGATGGTCGAGCGGCTTTCGGAGCGTCATGCCTGCATCTCCTCCGCAATGCCCTCCGCGAACAGGGCGTCGATCGTGTCTGCGTCCAGGCCCGCCTCCGCCAGCAGCGCGCGCGAATGCTCGCCCAGATGCGGCGCCGGGCCGGAGGGCGCCGGCGTCTTGCCGTCGAACGCATAGGGCGTCCCGTGCAGCCTGAATTCCTCGCCCGGCCGTCCCGGGTCCGGCACCGCCGACACGAAGCCCCGGTCCGCCATGCAGGCCTCCGCCAGCGCCTCCGGGACGGTCCGCACCTTGCCGGTCGGCACGCCCGCCTCGTTCAGCACCCGCTCCCAATGCGCCGCGTCCTTCCGCTTCAGGCAGGCCGCGACGGCGCGGCGCACATGGCTGAGGTCCACCGCCGGATCGCGCCACGCGACGGGATCAGACGCCCCTTCGAGCCCCTCCAGCTCGAGTGCGGCGCAGAGCCCCGCGAACTGCGCCTCCGTATTGGCGGTCAGCACGACCGGCGCGTCGGCCGTCTCGTAAGTGCCCGAGGCCGGCGAGCCCGAAAAGGCCGTATTGCCGATCCGCGCCGGCAGGGCTCCCGTTCCGAGGAAACCGTGGACCGGCGTCGCCATCATGGCGAGCGTCGCCGCGGTCATCGAAACGTCGATATGCCGGCCCCGGCCCGTCGCGTTCCGCTCGATCAGCGCCACGCAGATCGCAGTGAAGGCCGCATAGCCCGCCGCCGTGTCGGCCATCGGGAAGCCGATCTTGATGGGCGGGTCGCCCTCCCCGCCCTGCGTCCACATGGCTCCGGCCACACCCTGGACGATATGGTCGTAGGCCGGCCGCCAGGCCCAGTCCGGATGGCGCCCGTAACCGGAGAGCGAGCAATAGACCGCACGGGGGTTGATTTCCCGCACCGCCTCCGCCCCGAGGCCGAGCCGCTCCATCACGCCGGGGCGGAAGTTCTCCGCCACCACATCGGCCCCGTCGATCAGCCCGAGCGCCGCGTCGCGCCCCTCCGGCCGCTTGAGGTCGAGGGCCAGCGAGCGCTTGCCGGCATTGATGGCGAGGAAGGCCGTGCCCAGCCCGTTCCCCGCCCGGCCGGGTTCGCCGCCCATGCGCCGCAGCTGGTCGCCCCGGCCCGGCGGCTCGATCTTCACCACGTCCGCGCCCATCATCGCCAGCTGGAAGGTCGCCAGCGGCCCCGCGATGACATGGGTGAAGTCGATGACCCTCAGGCCGTCGAAAGGCAGTCGTTCCGTCACGCAGGACCCCCCGCACCCGTGCCGCACCGGCGGGACTTTAGCCCGGACGGCCGGCGATGCCCACTCGCCGCGCGCCGGGCGCCCGCTGCCCCACGAACCGCCCGGGACCGACAGGCCGGCGAGCGGCCTCCGACAGATGCCGGCCGGAGGACCCCTTGCACAGTGTCATGAGATGTCATGTTTTGTCATGATCCGCATGTCCGCTTCGTCTATGCGGCGGTCCTTTCAGGCAGGGTTTCGGGTATTCCTTCCAGGTTCCCCGGCTTTGCGTTCTCGACATCGGCGCCTCCTTTCGATCCGCCTTCGTTCCACTTGTCCCGCCGCCGGTTCGCCCGGTGCGGCGGAACCCTTTATCGCGCGTTCACGCGCGGGTGGGCGCGCCCGTCAGCGCCGGCGCGGTTCGCGCGCCTGATTGCGCCCGCGCGCCCGTAAGCCAAACGCAGGACGCACGTCTCCCCTCGGCTCTTCAGAGCTTTTTTCGCGCCGGCGCGAATGCAGGAGGTCGAGCGGCTCCCAGGATGCCGATCCCTCCCCCCAGTCTCAAGATCGTTGTAGATGTCCGAGAAGTCAATCTTTTTCTAAGGAAATAATTCTGAAATTATGAACAAACTGCAATCTCAGTCATCGACCCGGTCCCCGAACATCCGGCTCGCCGCCACCAGCGCGGCTTCGCGCCCCGGCCCCGCTATCGCCTGCAGCGCGAAGGGCATGCCGTTCGCCATCCGTCCGCGGGGGAAGGCGAGCGCGGGCAGGCCGGTGAGATTGGCGAAGGCCAGTAATTCGCCCTGGTTGGCGGGCGCCTTGCGCGAGCGCGGGAACGGACCGCAGGGCGCAACCGGCGCGACGATGACGGCATCGCCGATGCGCGCGGCCGCGTCCTCCCGGATACGCCGAAGCGTCTCGCGCGCCGCCGCCAGCCGCTCCGGGGCCAGCTTCGCGCCGTATTCCAGATAGCCGCGCAATTCGTCCGATGCGCCCTCCGGGATGCCGAGCGCCGCGAAGGCTTCCGCCTCGATCACCAGCAGGCCCGCCATGCGCGCCGCCGGGGGGTCGTAATCCGGCCAGTCGAGCGCCGGCAGGTCGAGCGCCGGCATGGCGTCCTCGACCTCCGCTTCGAGCGGGTAGCCGTCGAACGCCGCCAGCCTGACCGGACGCCAGTCTCCTTCCGGACCCGCAGGACGGCCCGACAGAACTTCCAGAAGAACCAGCGCGTCCTCCGCCGTGCGGGCGAGCGGCCCCACATGGTCGAGGCTCGGCGCGAGCGGCGTGACGCCATCGAGGGGCACCGCGCCCCGGGTCGGCTTCAGGCCGAAGCAGCCGCAATAGGCCGCCGGCAGGCGTATCGAGCCCATCGTGTCGGAGCCGAGCGCGGCAACCGCCAGTCCGGCCGCCACGGCCGCGCCGGAGCCGCCGCTGGAGCCGCCCGCCGTCCAGCCTTCGCGGTGCGGGTTGTGGGTCATGCCCCAATGCGGGTTGAAGGTCGTCGTCCCGAACGCGGCCTCGTGCAGGTTGGTCTTGCCGAGCAGCACCGCGCCCGCCTCGCGGAGCCGCGCGACGACGGCCGCATCCGCTGCTGCAAGCCGCCCGCCCGGCAGGCCGTTGGCGGTGATGACGCCGGCCATGTCGATATTGTCCTTGACCGCTATGGGAGCGCCGTCGATGGCGGAAACCGGCCGCCCTGCCCGCCAGCGCGCCGAAGACGCCGCCGCCGCTTCCCGCGCCGCCTCGGCCGTGACGGCGACATAGGCGTTGAGCCGGGGATTCTGCTGCGCGATCCGGTGCAGATAAGCCTCGGTGACCGCAACAGGATCGAGGCTTCCGTCCGCGTAGCCCTCACGGAGTCCGGACAGGGAAAACTCGGTGCTCATCGCGCAGCCTCGCCGGTTCGCTGCCGCCGACCGTGCCACAGCACCAGGAGGCTTGCCAGCACATGCAGGGCCGCCAGCGCGACCAACGGCCAGCCATAGGCGCCGGTCGCATCGAAAAGCCACCCGGTCGCGGCCGTCGCAAGGCTCGCCATGACGAACATGCCCGCCGCGGTCAGGCCGTATGCGGTTCCGTAGCCGGCCGCACCGAAGCCGTCCACCAGCAGCAGCGGCGGCAGCATCACGATGCAGCCAATGACGAAGCCCGCGATCGCGGAAGCGGCAAACAGCAGCAGGGACGGCCCCCCGGCCAGCAGCAACAGCAGGCCGAACGCCTGTATCAGGTAACAGCCGGCCGCCAGAACCGGCAGGGAGAAACGACCGCTCAGCGCGCCCAGCACGAACCGCCCGGCAGCCGCGCTCAAGGCCGCGACGCTGACCGCATAGGCCGCGCCGGAGAGCCCGAGAGAGCCTTGCAGCAGCGGGATCTGGTGCATCAGGAATCCGACCTGCGCACCGAGCGACAGGCTGCAGGCCAAAGCGACGAGCCAGAAACGGAAATCCCCCAGAAACCGCGCCGTCGGCGGTTTGCAATGCGCCTCGGCAGGAGTGGCGGACGCCCCCATTTCCCTCGTGGCCTCCCCCTCTTCAGGCGGCCGGACCAGAAACAGCGCAACCGGCAATAGCGAGAGGACCAGCGCCGCGCCGATCCCCGTCATGGCGGAGGCGAAGCCGTAACGGGCGGAGAGCCAGTCCATCAGCGGCGGCATGACGGCCCCGCCGGCGCTGGCTCCGGTCAATGCTATGCCGAGAGCCAGGCCGAGCCGGCGCTTGAACCACGGGACGAGGGAGGCGCTGACGGCCATCGCCGCCAGGCCGGGATAGGCGCTGCCCATGAGGGCGAAGACCGCGAAAAGCTGCCACTCCGCCCTGAACAACCCGGCCTCGAACGCCGCCAGCGAAAAGCAGCCGGCCGCCATGGCGAGCGCGCCGTAAACCACAGCCGGGCGCGCGCCGAACCTGTCGGTCAGCCGCCCGATTGCGAGGCTGGACACGACATTCGCCAGCCAGAAACCCGCGACCATGCTTGAGAGCGTTGCGGCCGGCCAGCCGGTCGAGCGGCCCAGAACGACCATGTAGAACCCGTGGCCGTAAAACCCCACACCCCAGGCGTAGAACGCCATGACGAAGCCGCCGGCGGCTACCCACCAGCCGCGGTAAATGGCCGATTCCTGACCGTTATCGAATTGCAAAGCCGGGCCGGGCGGCAAACCGGAAATTACGCTTCGGGCCGGAAGGTTTCAGCGCTCATCGATGAGCCTGACCGGCTTCTGCCGTTCGTTGATCTGCGTCAGTGGGGCCGTTTCGCCGGGCCCGACGAGCTCGACGGCGACCTGCACGCCGATGCCCCGCTTCAGCCGTTCGCCCACCTCCCCGGCTAAACGGTCGCTCCGCTCGCGCGCCTCCGCCACAACGGTCATTTCCTCGCGCCTCCCGGCTTTGAACACGCGGCAGACATACTCGCCGGTCAATGATTTGAACTCTTCGAGAAACGCGCCGATGGCGGTCGGATAAACATTGATGCCGCGCAGCTTCACCATATTGTCCGACCGGCCCTCGAACCCGGACATGCGGCGGAAGCCGATGCCGGAATCGGCGTCCGGCGCGGACAGGGTGGTCAGGTCCTTGGTGTCGAAGCGCACGATCGGATAGATGCCCGTCTTGAAGAGCACAGTCGCGCAAAGATTGCCGGCATGGCCATCCTCTACAGGCGCTCCGGTTTCCGGGTCCAGCGCTTCCACGAGATGCGCGTCCTCGAAGATATGCAGCCCGTTGCGACTCGGACTTTCGGCCGCGATGACGCCGGTATCGCCGACCCCGTACCAGTCGTAAACCGCCGCCCCGCCCCAGGCGTCAGAAACCGCCTGCCGGTCGCCGCGCCCGAAATGACCGAGCACGAGGCGCAGGGGAATTCGCAGGCCCTTTCGCTCGGCCGTTTCGGCAAGGTGGCGGACATAATCGCCGAAGCCGACCAGCACAGTCGCGCCCAGCCGGGTCATGGTTTCGACCTGTTGCTCGGACGGCATGTCCCGCCCCGTTCCCGCCGGAACGAGCAAAGCGTCGGTGAAATGCGTCACCGCCTCGCGGACATAGTGCCCGCCATTGACCGTGCCGAAGCCGTAAACCGAGTGGACGATATCGTCGTCGCGCAAGCCCATAAGGCGGTAGGCGCGGGCGAGCAGCAGGTTCTGGATTTCCCGGTCTTCGGCTCCGTAAAACAGCGGTTGCGGGACGCCGGTCGTGCCGGAAGTCGTGTGGAACACGGCGAAGGAGTGTTCCACGTTGCGCCCGTCGAATGTTCCGAAAGGAGGGGCCTCGGCCACGCTCGCCATCAGCTCGTCCTTGGAGAAGGACGGGATGGAAGCGAGGTCGTCGAGGCCGGAAATGTCGCCCCGCTCCATGCCCGCCACAGTCCAGCGGTCGCGGTAGAAGGGCACCTGCCAGGCGCGCTCCATGACAGCAGCGAAACGCCGCTCCTGAAGCGCGCGCAGCGCCTCGCGCGAGAGCGCCGCCGGCCCCTCCAAAAACGCCCGGCCCATCGGATAGTCCCGGAGCATGGCGGCCACGTCGAGCCGGCCGAGCAGGCCGCTCACGGCAGGCAGTCCGCTATGTCCCGCCGACGCGCGACCCAGACGGAGCCGTGCCCCTGCACATGATCGAGGAAACGCTCCAGCCAGCCGATACGGCCGGGGCGCCCGATAATCCTGAGATGCACGCCGAGGCTCATCATCTTCGGCGCGCCCTCGACGCCCTCCCGGTAGAGCCGGTCGAAGCTTTCCCGCGCATAGCCGAACCAGTCCGCCGGCGTGTAGGCGGGGTCCGTCCACATCTTCATGTCGTTGGTGTCGAGCGCGTAGGGCACGACCGCGATCCGCCCCGCCGGCTCCTCGTGCCAGAAGGGCAGGTCGTCGGAATAATCGTCCATGTGGTAGGCGTAGCCTTCCTCGATCAGCAGCCGCCTCGTGTTCGGCGTCAGCAGGTAGCGCGAGAGCCATCCTTTCGGCCGCGCGCCGGTCGTCCGCTCGATCGAGGCCGCGGCGTCCCTGATGAAGACCCGCTCCTGTTCCTCCTCCATGCGGAACTGGTGCACCCAGCGGTGGCCGTGGGCGCAGACTTCGTGGCCGCCCGCCGCGATCCTGGCCGCGAGCTCCGGCGCCCGCTCCAGCGCCACGGCCGCCGCCGTGAAGGTCGCTTTCAGCCCCCGGTCATCCAGAAGCCGCATGACCCGCGGCGCGCCCGCCCTGATGCCGTAGGCATAGTTGCTCTCATTGCCGTAATTGCGGACCGCCCGCCTCGGGCTCGCGCCCAGCTCGTCCACGGGTTCCGGATAGGGGTCGCCGTCGTCGATGCGCGCTTCCGCGCCTTCCTCGACATTCACCACCAGGGACAGCGCGATTCGCGCGCCGTCCGGCCACGGCGCTCGCCGCCAGTCGCTGTCGTTCATCGCGATCGCCTCTCTGTCCCCGGTCTGGCCTCGCGCGCCGCCCGTGCTAGGTTTCCGGGCGCGCGATACCCGCGCAGCATAGAATAAATCGTCACCAATGGCCGAAATCCCCGTCAAGAAACGCCGCCGGCCTTACGGCTACCTGTTGCTGGCCTTGCCGGTGGCATTGATCGCTGTCGGCGTGAACGAGGCGATCCACTGGTGGCACAATGTGTATGAGCCGGACGCCCGGGTCGCGGCGGATTTCACCCTGCTTTCCTCCAGCGTCAACGCCCGCGTCGCGGCGATCCGGGTCCGCAAGGGCGATATTGTCGAGAAGGGCGCCGCGCTTGCCGACATGGACGATGTCGTTGCGGCGCTCGACCTTCGCGGGCTCGAAGCCGAACTGGAAAAACAGAAGGCCCAGCGCGGCCAGGTGGAAGCGGAACTGGCGCTCTTCAAGTCCGAACTCGCCGACAAGATCGCGACGGTGGAGGAAACGGTCCGTCTGCTGCGCCTGGAGCTGGCGACACTGGAGCGCCGCAAGCAGATCGCGGAGGACAATCTCAAGCGGAACAGGCGGCTCGGACGCGATGTCGTGCCGCAGCGGCGGATCGACGAGGCCCGCGACGAGCTGCTGGAGATGGAAAGCAAGCTCCGCGACATCCAGACCCGCATCGCCATGAACCTGAGGGAGGCCGAAGAGCTGGCCGGCACCGCGGGCCGGGAGCGGCTCTTCCAGACCCGGCTCGCGGTCATCGACCGGGAGATCGACAAGACCGGCGTCGGCGTGGAGCAGGCGCGCCAACGGCTGCAGGACATGCACATCCGCGCGCCGGTCCGCGCCGTCATCGACGAGGTCCATGTCAATCCCGGCGCCTATGTGGAGGACGGCGACGCCGTGTTCCTGATCCACGACCCGGACCGGGTATGGATCGAGGCCGATATCGACGAATCCGACATCCGGCACATCCGGCCGGGGCAGGCGGTCGCCGTCGATTTCGACGCATGGCCGGACGAGACCCTGGAGGGACGGGTGCGCGCCGTCGGCCGCACGACCGTCAATGGCGGCGAGGCGAACGGGCGCGGCGGCGCGCGCAAGATTCCCGTGTTCATAGACATTCCGGCGGTGGAGAAGACCGTCTGGCCCGGAATGCGCGCCTCGGTCAACATCCGCATCCGCTGATGGACCTCGCGCGCTTCAGCCCGCGCACGATCATGGCGGCGGCGACCGTCGCCATGCTGATCCAGCAGGCCTTCTCCTATGTCTGCCAGATCGCGCTCCCGATCCTGGCCGACCGGATCGCCGAGGACTTCGGCATCTCGCGCGCCTGGCTCGGCTTCTACCTCTTCCTCCAGAATGTGGCCGCGATCATTGCGGCGGTCGGCTGCGGCGGCTTCATCCTGCGCTACGGGCCGCTCCGGGTAAGCCAGGTCGCGCTGCTGCTGATGGGCGCGAGCCTGCTGGTGACCGCGTCGGCGCAATTGTGGCTGTTCCCGCTGGGCGCGGTGCTGCTGGGCGCCGCCTCCGTCTCGACGCCCGCAAGCTCGCACATCCTGGCGCGGGTGACGCCGCTCCGCCT
>JAJEAZ010000052.1 GCA_022824105.1 Alphaproteobacteria bacterium | reverse complement strand
ACCACGGCATCGCGAATGTCGCCGTGCTGGAGCGCGGCTGGATCGGCGGCGGCAATACCGGGCGCAACACCACCATCGTGCGCTCCAACTACCTGCTGCCGGAAAACCAGCGCTTCTACGAGCACTCGTTGAAGCTCTGGGAGGGGCTGAGCCGCGACCTCAACTACAATGTGATGTTCTCGCCGCGCGGCGTCATCAACGTCTTCCATACCGACGCCCAGCGCGACTACTGGATCCGCCGCCACAACGGCATGCGTTACGCCGGCATCGACGCGGAGCTGCTGAGCACGGCCGACCTCGCGCGGCTCGTCCCCGCCCTCGACCTCTCGCCCGCAATCCGCCACCCGATCGTCGGCGGCGTCATCCAGCCGCGCGGCGGCGTCGCCCGCCACGACGCGGTCGCCTGGGGCTATGCGCGCGCCGCAGATGCGTTGGGCGTGGACATCATCCAGGACTGCGAGGTGACCGGCATCGATGTTGAGGCGGGCCGGGTGACCGGGCTGCAGACGAGCCGGGGGCCCATAGGCGCCGGCCGCATCGGCCTCGCGGTCGCCGGCCATTCCTCGCGGCTGGCGGAAATGGCGGGCATCCGCCTGCCCATCGAGACGCACCTGCTCACCGCGACGGTTTCGGAGCCGGTCAAACCCTTCATGGACAAGGTCGTCTCGGTGGCGGCGGCGCATGTCTATGTCAGCCAGACGGACAAGGGCGAAGTGCTGATCGGCGGCGCTCTCGACGGCTACAACTCCTGGTCGCAGCGCGGCAGTCCCGCGCGGCTGGAGGACATATTGTCGGCGGCCTGCGAGTATTTCCCCCGCGTCTCGCGCCTGCGCCAGCTCCGCCACTGGGCCGGCGTCATGGACATGAGCATGGACGGCAGCCCGATCATCGCCAAACTGCCGGTCGAGGGCCTCGCCATGACCGGCGGCTGGTGTTACGGCGGCTTCAAGGCGACGCCCGCCTCGGGCTGGTGCCTCGCCTGGACGCTCGCCAACGATGCGCCGCACGCGCTGAACGCGCCCTTCTCGCTCGAACGCTTCCGCACCGGAGCCGTGCTGGACGAGAACGGCGCCGGGCCGGTGGCGTGGGGACATTGAGGGAAGCGGGCGCATGCTGCTGATTCCCTGCCCCTTCTGCGGCGAGCGCGACGAGACGGAATTCGCCTATG
This sequence comes from Alphaproteobacteria bacterium, assembly GCA_022824105.1. Taxonomy (GTDB): domain Bacteria; phylum Pseudomonadota; class Alphaproteobacteria; order Bin95; family Bin95; genus Bin95. The sequence goes on along the minus strand of JAJEAZ010000052.1, from coordinate 2,619 downwards.
GCGGAGAGGCCGGGACAGAACGTCCGGCGGACCCCGAAGCCGCGACCGACGAGGCCTGGACCGACTATCTCTGTTTCCATGACAACCCGAAAGGCCCGCATCGCGAGTTCTGGTTCCATCGCGACGGCTGCCGGCGCTGGCTGACGGTCGAGCGTGACACCTACAGCCACGAGCTCGGCGCCGTCCGGTTGAGCCGGCCATGAGACGCCAGCCTTTCCGCGCTCCGGAAGGCGGCCATCTGATCGAGCGCTCCGAGCCGCTGCGCTTCGATTTCGACGGCCACCGCCACGAGGGCTACCGGGGCGACAGCCTGGCCGCCGGGCTGCTGGCGGCGGGCGTGCGCATCGTGGCGCGGAGCTTCAAATACCACCGCCCGCGCGGCGTCTGGGGCTTCGGCTCGGAGGAGCCCAACGCCATGGTCGCAACGGGCGTCCGGGAAGACGCCCGCCCGAACCTGAAGGCGACCGAAATACCGCTCTCGGACGGCCTCAAGGCCTTCGGGCAGAACGCCTGGCCCTCGGTCTCCTGGGATCTGGGCGGCGCGCTCGGCCTGGCCGGCGGCGCCCTGCCGGCGGGCTTCTACTACAAGACCTTCATGTGGCCGGCGCGCTGGTGGCATCCGCTTTACGAGCCGCTGCTTCGCCGCATGGCCGGCTTCGGGCCGGCCCCGTCCGCGCCGGACGACGCCTTCTACGCCAAGCGGCGCATCCATGCCGATGTGCTGGTGGCGGGCGGCGGGCCGGCCGGCGTGGCGGCGGCGCTGGCGGCGGCGCGCGCCGGGGCGCGGGTCGTGCTGGCCGACGAGAATGTCCGCTTCGGCGGCGGTCTGCTGCGGGCGCCCGGCGAGATCGACGGTGGCGACGGGCTCGCCTGGATCGACGCCGCGACCGCCGAACTGGAAGGGATGAGCCATGTCCGCCTGCTCCGGCGCGCCACGGTCGCCGGCTATTACGACCACAACCTGCTGACGGTCGCCGAGCGGGCCGGAGAGGACGCGGCGCCCGGCGCGCCGGAAACCCGCCTCTGGTTCGTGCGGGCGCGGGAAGTCGTGATTGCCGCCGGCGCGCATGAACGCCCGCTGCTGTTTGCCGGGAACGACCGGCCGGGCGTCATGTCGGCTTCGGCGGTCGGCGGCTATGCCCATGCCTATGGCGTGCTGGCCGGGCAGCGCGCCGTGGTCGCCGGCAACAATGACAGCATCTACGCGGTGGCGCGGCTGTTGCGGGGCGCGGGCATCGCTATCGCCGCCGTGGCCGATACCCGGTCCGGAAGCGAGGCGCGGGACCTGCCCTGCCGGGCGGGCCAGGCCATCGAACGGGCGCTCGGGAGCCGCCGGGTGCGCGGCGCGGTGCTGCGCCGGGCGAACGGCCGGACAGGGGACCGGGGCGAGCGCATCGCCTGCGACCTTGTCGCCGTTTCGGGCGGCTGGAGCCCGGCCGTGCACCTGCACGCCCAGGCGCGGGGCAGCCTGCGCTACGACGAGCAGCGGGGGCTGATCCTGCCCGACAGGCCGGGCGGCGCGAACCGGAGCGCGGGTGCGGCGGCCGGGCGCTTCGACCTCGACGGGTGCCTGGCGGAAGGCTGGGCCGCCGGTGTCGCCGCGGCGGCGGCCTCGGGGCGCGAACGCCCTGCCGGAGAGCCGCCGCGCTCGCCCGACCGCAGCGCCGGGGAGGCGCCCGTCTTCTGGCAGACCGGATCCGGCAAGCGGTTCGTCGACCTGCAATATGATGTGACCGCGGCCGATGTGGAGCTCTCCGCGCGCGAGGGCTACCGCTCGGTGGAGCATGTGAAGCGCTATACCGCGCTCGGCATGGGCACGGACCAGGGCAAGACTTCCGGCATGGCGGGCCTCGTGCTGCTGTCGGAGGCGCTCGGCCGGTCCGTCGCGCAAACGGGCACGACGACCTACCGCCCGCCCTACACGCCCGTGTCGATGGCCGCCATGGCGGTGGGCCTCATGGGCGAGGGCCGGGACGCGCTGCGCCGCACGGCCGCCGACGACTGGCACGAGGCCCGCGGCGCGCCCTTCACCGCCGCCGGCCATTGGCGCCGGCCCCGCTACTATCCGCGCGAGGGCATGGACGAGGAGGAGGCCATCTCGGCCGAGGTGCGCGAGACCCGCGCGGGCGTCGGCATCGTGGATGTCGGCACGCTTGGCAAGGTCGATCTCCAGGGACCCGACGCCGCGGCCTTCCTTGATCTCGTCTATGCGAACCGGATGTCGAACCTGAAGACCGGGCGCGGCCGCTACGGGCTGATGCTGCGCGAGGACGGGCGCGTGTTCGATGACGGCGTCGTCATGCGGCTTGGCGAAAACCACTTCTACCTGACGACGACGACCGCCCACCAGCATGAGGCGATGCAGCATATCGAACTGCTGCTCCAGACCGTCTGGCCGGAATTGGAGGTCCATGCGACCGATGTCACCGAGCACTGGTTCGCGGCGGCGCTTGCCGGCCCCGGCTCGCGGGCGCTGCTCGGCCGGGTTGCGCCCGGTCTCGACCTGTCGGACGAAGCCTTCCCGATGATGGCGGTGCACGCGGCCACCGTCGCCGACCTGCCGGCCCTGGTCTTCCGCATGAGCTTTTCGGGCGAGCTTTCCTACGAGGTCGCCGTGCC
>JAJEAZ010000405.1 GCA_022824105.1 Alphaproteobacteria bacterium | reverse complement strand
CCGCGGCCGGAGGTCGACGGCCTTGGCGACCATTTCCTCGGCGCGGTCGTAATGCTCGCCCCGGTCTATCCAGGAATAGCCGAGATAGTTCAGCACGTAGGCATGGTCGGGCACGAAATCCAGCGCCTGCAGCAGGTCGCGCTCGGCGAACTCCCAGCGGCGCGTGCGCTCGAACGCGATGCCGCGTCCGTAGAACAGCCGCCAGTGACGGCGTTCCGGTTGCGCGCCGACGCGCTCGATTGCGCGGCCATAGGCGGTTGCCGCTTCGTCGAACCGCTTCTCGCCGCGCAGCAGATGGCCCAGCTCGCCGAGCGGAAACGGGTCCTTCGGCCGCGCCGCCGCCTCGGCTTCCAGCACCGCGACGGCCTCGTCGAAGCGGTCGCCGGAGGCCAGCACCCTCGCCCGCCGCATTTCCGCCGCCGGGCGCCAGATCGAATCCTCCGGCACCGCCAGATAGGCCGACAGCGCCTCACCGTGCCGGTCGCGGCCGGCCAGGATGTCGCCCGCCAGCACCAGCGCTGCGTGATGGTCCGCACTGAGCATGGCGGCAAGCCGCGCATAGAGCAGCGCCACGGGTAGACGGCGTCGATGCAGGCGCTCCGCCATCCCGTAGAGCACCTCGGCGATGCCTTCGGCCGGGCCTGCGGCGAGAGGCGCGAGGCCCGCAGGTTCTTCCATATGGAGCCGCCCGCCGACCAGCCGGTATTGCCGCAGCAGGTCGCGCGCGCCCTCGTTGTCGCCGCCCGCCGCCAGAAATGCCGCTTCGGCGAGCAGCCCCCGCGCGCCGGCCCCTGCGCTGCGCAGCGTCCGGAAAGCGGCGCGGGCTTCTTCGCGCCGCCCGGCCGATTGCAGCAGCAGGGCGCGGTGCAAGGCCGTCCAGCCCGCCGCTCCCGCCACCTTGCCGGCCTCCGCCAGCGCTGCCTGCGCAGCGCCGCGGTCGCCCATCGCCTCGTGAGTCCAGGCCAGGCTGAGCAGGCGGACCATCGCGGGCAGCGACTCGCTGTCCCTCTCTTCCAGCAGCCGGACGGTCGCGGGCCAGTCGCCCCGGCGCGCCGCGTCCACCGCGAGGCGGAGCGCCACGAGGGCCTTGTCGAACGACCTGCCGGCATAGGTCCCGCCGGCCGCGGATGCCGCTTCCAGGGACCTGGCGAGTTCGAGGCTTTCGGCGGTTGCGCCTGCGGCGATGCGCATCCGCAGCAGACGGCCCCGGATCTTCAGGTTGCCGGGGTCGGATTCGAGCGCGCGGCCGTAGAAATCGACGGCGGCGCCGAGGTCGAACTGCCGCTCCGCATAGCCGGCGGCAAGCCAGTCCGTCAGCGCCGGCGCGGCGTGGGGCCGGCAGGCGGCCGACAGCAGCAGCGCGAATGCCAGAACGAGAGCGCGCATCCGGCCGGTCTCACATATTCGGATAATTGGGACCGCCACCGCCTTCCGGTACTGTCCAGACGATGTTCTGGGTCGGATCCTTGATGTCGCAGGTTTTGCAGTGGACGCAATTCTGCGCATTGATCTGGAGGCGCGGCATGCCGGCGTCCTCGACGATCTCATAGACCCCGGCCGGGCAGTAGCGTTGCTCCGGCGCATCGAACTCCGCCAGATTGACCCGGATCGGCACGTCCGCGTCCTTCAGCACCAGATGGACCGGCTGGTCCTCTTCGTGATTGGTGCCCGAAAGATAGACGGAGGACGGCTTGTCGAAGGACACCACCCCGTCGGGCCTGGGATATTCGACCGGCGCGTAGTCTTCCCGGCGGCCGGTGGCGGCGTGGTCCGCGCCGTGATGGCTGAGCGTCCAGGGCGCCCGGCCCCGCAGCAGCATCTGGTCGATTCCGGCATGGAGCATGCCGGCCGCGAGGCCCCAGCGGAACGCCGGGCGGACATTGCGCGCCCTGTGCAGCTCGTCATGCAGCCAGGAGGCGCGGAACGCTTCCGGATAGGCCGCCAGTTCGTCGCCCCCTTCCGAGCCTTCCGACAGCCGCCCGAAGGCCGCCTCGGCTGCCAGCATTCCGGTCTTCATGGCGCCGTGGCTGCCCTTGATGCGCGGCACGTTGAGGAACCCCGCCTCGCAGCCGATCAGCGCGCCGCCCGGAAACACGAGCTTCGGCAGCGCCTGCATCCCGCCCTCGTTCACCGCCCGCGCCCCGTAGGCGACGCGCTGCCCGCCTTCGAAGAAGGGGCGGATCTTCGGATGGGTCTTGTAGCGCTGGAATTCATCGAAGGGGCTGAGCCAGGGATTGCGGTAGTCGAGGGCCATGACGAAGCCGACCGCCACCTGTCCGCCTGCAAGGTGGTAGAGGAAGGACCCGCCATAGGTGCGACCGTCCATCGGCCAGCCGGCAGTGTGGACCACCAGACCCGGCTCGTGGACCGACGGATCGACATCCCAGAGCTCCTTGAGGCCGATGCCGTAGGTCTGCGGCTGGCAGTCCTGCCGGAGGTCGAACCGGTCCATGAGCTCCTTGCCGAGCGAGCCCCGGCAGCCCTCGGCGAACAGCGTGTATTTCGCGCGCAGCTCGATGCCCGGTTCGTGCGTCGCCTTGGGCTCGCCGTCGCGCCCGATGCCCATGTCGCCCGTCGCGACGCCGGCGACCGCCCCGTCCTCCCGGTAGAGCAGCTCGGCGGCGGCGAAGCCCGGATAGATCTCCACCTCCAGCGCCTCGGCCTGCTCGGCCAGCCATCGGCAGACATTGCCCAGGCTCACGATGTAGTTGCCGTGGTTGCGCAGCGCCGGGGGAATGACCGGCCCGGGCCACCGGAAGGCGCGCTTTTCGCCGAGCAGGAAGAACCGGTCCTCGGTCACGGGAGTGTCCAGCGGCGCGCCCTGCTCTTCCCAGTCGGGCATCAGTTCATTGAGCGCGCGCGGGTCCAGAACGGCGCCGGACAGGATGTGGGCGCCGATCTCGGAACCCTTCTCGATCAGGCAGACGGAAAGCTCGGAACCGGCCTCGGCAGCAAGCTGTTTCAGGCGAATCGCCGCCGCCAGCCCCGCCGGACCGCCGCCGACGATAACGACATCGAACTCCATGCTCTCGCGTTCCATGTCCCCGCCCCTCCATCCGGCGCGCGCTTTCGTGCTAACATAAGGCACACATTCGGGCTGCGCCATGACCGGACGGGGACCTCTGCTTGCGGCGCTGGAGTGGCAATTGGCGGCCGGAGTGGACGAGGTCGTCGGCTTCGAGCCGGCCGACCGGTTCGCTCCGCCGCCGGAACGCAAGGCGCCTGCCGCCCCGCCCCCTGCTTCCAGGGCGGCGGCAGTTTTCGCGCGTCCGGCACCGGAGACCGCCGCGCCGGGCCCGGCGCAGGACGCCGCCGGGGCGGGCGACCTGGATGCGCTGCGCGAGCGCCTGCTCGCTTTCGACGGCTGCGCGCTCAGGAAAACGGCAACCAACACGGTGTTCGGCGAAGGCCCCGCCGGCGCCCGGCTGATGATCGTCGGCGAAGCGCCGGGAGCGGACGAGGACCGGCAGGGCCGCCCCTTTGTCGGACCGAGCGGACGGCTGCTGGAGCGGATGCTGGCGGCGATCGGGCTTCCGCGCGAGGACGTGTATATCGCCAATACCGTCTATTGGCGCCCGCCGGGCAATCGCACCCCCTCAGTGGAGGAGGTCGAGGCGTGCCGCCCGTTCATAAACCGGCAGATCGCGCTGGTGGCGCCCGAGGTGCTGATGCTTGCCGGCGGCGCGGCCGCAAAGACGCTGCTCGGCACGACGGAAGGCATCATGCGCCTGCGGGGGCGCTGGAGCCGTTTCGGGATCCCGGACGGCTCCATCGATGTCATGCCGACCTTCCATCCGGCTTTCCTGTTGCGGTCCCCGGCGCGCAAACGGGAGTCCTGGCGCGACCTGCTGGCGGTCAAGGCCCGGCTGGAGAGCGCCGGCTCGTGAGGGCTCTCGCACTCGCCATGCTGACGGTATGGAGCGGCGCCTCCGAGGCCGCCGACTTCCGGGTCCTTTCGGCAGCCGATGTCGAGCGCTACGGCCGTCTTTTCCAACTGGAGGCGGAGAACCGCTGGGAGGAATCGGACGCGCTCGCGCTCGCGCTCGAAAACCGGCTGCTGATGGGCCATGTCCTCTATCGCCGCTATGTCGTCTCGCATGACTATGTGACGCCTTACGAGGAACTGCGGGCCTGGCTCGAGGCCTACAGCGACCATCCCGGGGCCCGCCATGTATCGCGTCTGGCGCTCAAGCGCCGCCCGCCCGGAATGCTGCCGCCGCCCCCGGAGAAACATCCGCCG
>JAJEAZ010000314.1 GCA_022824105.1 Alphaproteobacteria bacterium | reverse complement strand
CGGATACCGGGCCGATGCGAAGATCGCCTTTGCCAGCGGCGCCCGCCACGCCACCTGGCTCGGCGCGCACATGCCGGTGGTGGACGGGAACGGCGAGCGCCAGCGCATGGATGACGGCTCGACGCTCATTCGCACCTTCCTGATGCCGGCGTCCACAATCGAGATCGAGGATATCTGGCACACGATCGGCCTGCGCGGCACGGCGAGCGACGGCTACACGCTGAAGGACCGCTTCGTGCCGGAGGCCTATACGACCGTCCGCGACCACGAGGACTGGCGGCAGCACGAGGCGCCGCTCTACCTGTTCCTCAGCATGAACATGTATGCCATGGGCTTTGCCGGGACGGCGCTCGGCATCGCGCAAGGCGTACTGGACGCCTTTCTGGCGCTGGCGCAGGACAAGACCCCGCGCCTCCACAAGTCCCGCCTCGCCGACAACGATCTCGTCCACTACGAGACCGCGCAGGCCACCGCTCGCATCCGCTCGGCGCGCGCCTTCGTCCTGTCCGAGGTCGAGGACATCTGGGACAGCGTGCAGAATGCCGACCGGCTCGAGATCGCGGACCGGATGCGCATCCGCCTCGCCTCCACCTTCGCCATCCACGAGGCGAAGACCGCGGCCGACATGCTCTACGACGCGGCGGGCGCCAGCGCGATCTTCGCCGATGCGGCCTTCGAGCGCCGTTTCCGGGACCTCCACTCCGTCACGCAGCAGCTCCAGGGCCGCAAGTCCCACTTCCGCACGGTCGGCGCTTATCTGATGGGCCACCCGGCGGACACGTCGGTTGTCTAGGCTGGACTCGCTCTGGGCCCGGACCGCGCCGCCGGGGCCCGACAGCGCGCCGCTCGACGGCGATACCGAGACCGAAACCGTCATTGTCGGCGCGGGCTTCACCGGCCTCTCGGCCGCCCTGCGTCTCGCCGAGCGCGGCGTTTCCTGCTGCGTGCTGGAGGCGAACGAGATCGGCTTTGGCGGCTCCGGGCGCAATGTCGGCCTCGTCAATGCCGGGCTCTGGCTGCCGCCCGACAGGATCGAGGCCGCGCTCGGCAGGGAGAAGGGCGAGCGGCTGGTCTCGGCCCTTTCCGAGGCGCCCGGGCAGGTGTTCTCGCTGATCGACCGGCACGGCATCGACTGCGAGGCCACACGCACGGGCACCATCCACGCCGCGCACAGCCCTGCCGGACAGCGTGAGCTCGAAGAACGCCACGCCGCATGGTCGGAACTCGGCGCGCCGGTGGAACTGCTCGACCGCGACGAGGCCGCGAGCGCCATCGGAACGCGCGCCTTCCACGGCGGCCTGCTCGACCGGCGGGCCGGCACCATCAATCCGCTCGGCTATGCCCGCGGGCTCGCCCATGCCGCCGCCCGCGCGGAGGGGCGCAATGCGGGCGCGCGCATCTTCGCCGGGACGCCGGTTTCAGGCGTTTCGCCGAGCGGAACGGGATGGGTGGTCGAGACCCCGCGCGGCCGGGTCCGTGCGGACAAGGTGCTGCTTGCGACCAATGCCTATGGCGGCGGGCTTGGCGCGGACGCCGTCTATACGCCGATCCACTACTTCCAGGTCGCCAGCAGGCCGCTGGGCGAGGCCGGCGCGGAGATCATGCCCGAGCGCCAGGGCGTTTGGGACACCGCGCCGGTGATGACCTCGGTCCGCCGGGACAGGGTCGGACGGCTCATCCTCGGCAGCATGGGCCGCCTTGCCGGACGGCTGTCGCAGCGCTGGGCCGACCGGGCGGCGCGCCGGCTGTTTCCGGCGCTGGGCAAGCTGGAGTGGGAATGCGCCTGGCACGGCCGCATCGCGCTCACAAGCGACCACCTGCCCCGGCTGCTCACCCCGGCGCCGGGCCTCTGGGCGGTGATGGGCTATAACGGGCGCGGCATCGGCCCCGGCACGGTGCTCGGGCGCTGGCTTGCCGACGCCGCGCTCGGCGGCGAGCCGCCGCCGGTCCCGGTCCATGAGAACGGCCCGGACCGCCTCCGGCCGGTCCGGGCCGCCGCCTTCGAGACCGCCTTCCGCGCCTGGCTGACCGTGAAGAGCATTTGAGGCCCGCAGCGAGCCAAGGGGAGGCCAACGCCCATGCAATTCGGACTTCACATCGGCCTGCGCGGCCCTGCGGGACAGCCGGACCCGCTCAGCCGGATCGCAAGGCGCGCCGAAGCCGCCGGCTATGGCTTTCTCGGCGTCAGCGACCATGTGGCGATCGCGCGGGCGCCGGACACGACCTACCCCTACACCAAGGACGGGCGCTGGTTCGCGGAGGATACGGGCGAATGCCTGGAGCAGGTGACGGTGGTGGGCTTCCTCGCCGCGGCCACCGAGCGCATCCGGCTGCTGACTTCGGTCATGGTGCTGGGCCACCGCCCGCCCCTGCTCGCCGCGAAGATGCTGGCCACCGCCGATGTGCTTTCCAGCGGCAGGCTGACGCTCGGCGTCGGCGTCGGCTGGCTGCGCGAAGAATTCGCCCTGCTGGACGCGCCCGACTTCGAGCGCCGGGGCGCGGCGGGAAACGAGACGCTGGAAGCCTTCCGCAACCTCTGGACGGAGCCCGCGCCTGCCTATGCGGGGCAGCATGTCGCCTTCGACAATCTCCTGTTTTCGCCGAAGCCCGTGCAGAAGCCGCATCCGCCGATCTGGGTCGGCGGCGAGAGCCCGGCGGCGCGGCGCCGCGCCGGGCAGCTGGGCGATGCCTGGTATCCCTTGGGCAACCATCCGCGCTGGCGGTTCAACACGCCGGAACGCTACGCCGCCGGCCTCGCCCAGGTGCGGGAAATCGCCGAAGAGGCCGGACGGCCGCCGCCCGCCGGCAGCCTCTATGCCATGTGGATCATGCCGGGCGAGACAGTCCTGGACGGTGAGGGCAACCGCCGCCCCTTCACCGGAGACCGTTCCGCTGTCCGGGACGATTTCGCCGCCTTCGCCGAAGCCGGCCTGGACACGCTGATCGTCGGCTATGAAAGCCCCGACGAGGACACCTGCATCCGCCGCCTGGAAGCCTTCGCCGAACTGGCGTGGGGATAGCCGGTCAGGCGCGCAGCGCGGGGAGGACTTCGGTCTCGATCAGCTCTCTGGCGACAGCCCCGGCGCCGCCTCTGGCGCTGCGCCAGATGCCGTTGACGACGATCTTGTCGAGGCCCAGCTCCCGCAGTCCGACGAGCCGCTCCAGAACCAGCTCCGGCGTTCCGACGGCGGCATATTCCTCGATGAATTCGGGCGTAAGCGCTGCTGCCTGGGCTGAGTCGCCCTGCGTGTGCCTGTGCATGTCATAGCTACGGCGCAGCGTCTGCATCACCTCCCGGCTTTGCTCCGACAGCGGCCCGCTCGTCCTTCCGTGCATAACGGCGAAACGCGCAAAGACGGTCAGGTTGCCGCGCACCATGTCGCGGGCCGTTTCCATGTCCGGATGGCAGCCGCAGGACACATAGGCGCCGAAACGCAGACCGTCCGGATCGAGGCCGGCCGCCTCGCGCGCCGCACGGGCGACCCCGATGCCCCAGGCGATGCGTTCGGGTGACGCGCCGAGGGCGAACATCACCCTGTCGGCCAGGCGCGCCGCAATGGCGATGACCTTCGGCCCGGTCGCGGCGACCTCGACCGGCGCCTTGCCGTCTCTTGCCGTCGTGTTCGCCATCCACCGGATCCTGCTTGCGTCCGGCGTCTCGGCAAGCGCCAGCGTCTCGACCGGCGGCGCCGATGCCTCCGGGATATCGACGAGTTCGTCGAACGGCACCTCGCCGCCGGACAGATAGGTCTGGAGATGGCGGAGATAGCGCTCGAACTGGCTGAGCCGCGCCGGCGCCCTGCCGAGATGAGCGAGCGCCGAATCGCCCCGGCCGATGCCGAGCGTCATCCGCCCGCGTGAAACGCTGTGCACCGTTGCTGCCGCGGCGGCCAGGACAGCGGCGGTCCGCGTGACCGGATTGGACACGCCCGTGCCGAGCTTCAGCCGCTCCGTCGAGGTCGCGGCCATGGCAAGGGCAACGAAGGAATCGGCGGCAAGGTTCTGGGAATCGACGACGATGATGCCGTCCCAGCCGCTTTCTTCCAGCATCCGCGCCTCATGGACGATGCCGCGCGGCGCCGGCATGCAGCCGGTCCAGACCTCCATAAGCGATGTTTCCTTCGATATGGGGCGACGACCGCCGGCGCCCTATCCCCGGTCGGCGAGGGGGACGTAATCTCTTTGGGGCGGACCCATGTAGAGCTGGCGGGGGCGATTGATCTTCTGCGAGGGGTCCTCGATCAGCTCGTTCCACTGCGCGATCCAGCCGACCGTCCGGCCCACCGCGAACAGCGCCGTGAACATCGAGACCGGGAAGCCCATCGCCTTCAGGATGATGCCCGAATAGAAGTCCACATTCGGGTAGAGCCGGCGCTTGACGAAATAGTCGTCTTCCAGCGCCACCTTCTCCAGA
>JAJEAZ010000564.1 GCA_022824105.1 Alphaproteobacteria bacterium | reverse complement strand
CCTGGCCCCACAATTGGCTTCCAGCGCGGTCAATCGCAAATGTGGGGGTCAGGGGTCTTCCAACCCCAACATCTAGTGGTTCAGCGCGAGAAAACCGGCTCGATCAGGCTCGGCCGGTCGGGAAAAGTGCCAACTTGGGTTAAGGGAAGAAGCATCCGCGCGGACCGCTTCCCTTCTCCCGGCCCGGCGCCGGTAACGACCCCGATTCAGCAGACGGGCGAAGTGCGCCCTCCGGCTCGCGCGCGCCCGCGCCCGCGCACGCACGTCCCCGCGGTAGCGCGCGAAAAAGGGTCGCTCCGGAGCCGGCCCGAACGAAGACGAACGCCCGCGGAACGAAAGGAGCCGCATCCCATGCCCATCATCGACCACGCCAGGGCGCTCCCAACCAGTGCCGCCGCGGCTGTGCCGAAATCTACGCCCCCGGGGCGTTGGAGAACGACGAGGACTGGACCGGGGACGACAGGGAGAACGGGCCGGAGGGCGCCGGCTCCGCCCCGGACCATGACACTTCATGACATCTCATGACACTTTGCGAGCTCCTCCTGCCCGGCGGGGCCATGACGGGAAGAGCGTCGGGGCGCCGGGTTTTGCGCCTCTTTCGTCGCCCCGGACCCGCTCGGGGGCCGGGGACAGGCGGGGCGGCCATGACATTTCATGACATCGCCGGCCCCTTCCCTTATGGAGGCCGGACCGGTTGCAGCAAGCGCCGTTCAGCCGACCGGGCAGAAGTCGTAGGTGCCGATCCCCTGCACGATCAGGAAGCGGGCGCGGCTGCCGTCCTTTCCCGTGACGCGGTGCGCGGTCATCTTCGGCACCGCGCAGCTCTCGCCGACCTCCAGCAGGTAACGCGCCCTGGGCGCGCGGGTTTCCACCGAGAGCGTGCCTTCGAGGCAATAGAACGTGTCCTCGATCTCGCTGTGGTAGTGCCAGGGTACTTCCTGCCCTTCCGCAAGCGTCAGGATGCCGACCCGCAGCGTGTCGGTTTCCGCCACCGTCTCACGGCGTTCGATGACATAGGGCCGGGCTTCGGGGTCTGCCATCGGTCGAACTCCCTATGGTGCGCGTTGCCGGGCGCCCGGACACTCGGTCGGGTCGGTGGCCAGCAATCGGGGGCAAGTCGTATGAGCTGGTCCCGCAACCGTCAAGCCGGCGCCCGCCATTGCGCGGGGCGGGCTTCGCACCTAGATAGGGTCCGGCCGCTGGCGGGAGCGGCGTTCGGAGGTCACGGGCAGAGAATGGGCATTCCGTTCGTCAAGATGCACGGGCTCGGCAACGATTTCGTCGTGCTGGATGCGCGCGCCCGGCCGCTCGACTGGTCCGAGGCGGGCTACCGCCGCGTGGCGGACCGGCGCACCGGCATCGGCTGCGACCAGTTCATGGTGCTGCGCCCGCCCATGCGCGACGGCAATGTGTTCATGGAAATCCGCAATGCGGACGGTGGCGAGGTCGAAGCCTGCGGCAACGGCACGCGCTGCGTGGCGGCGCTCCTGTTCGACGAGCGCGGCCGGGACGAGGCGGCGGTCGAGACCGTGGCCGGAACGCTCCGGGCGGCGCGCGCGCCGGCCGGGCTGGTGCGTGTGGACATGGGACGCGCGCGGCTCGGCTGGGACGAGATTCCGCTTGCCGGACCGGCCGACACGCTTCGCCTCGATTTGGCCCATGGCCCGCTGTCGGGACCGACGGCGACCAATATCGGCAATCCCCATGCCACCTTCTTCGTCGAGGATGCCGAGGGCGTGGACCTCGAAAGCTGGGGGCCGAAAATCGAGCATGACGCGACGTTCCCGGAACGCGCTAATGTGGGCGTGGCCAGCATGCAGGGACGGGACGCGATGCGGCTTCGCGTCTGGGAGCGCGGCGTCGGCATCACGCGGGCCTGCGGCACGGGAGCCTGCGCGGCGGCCGCGGCGGCCGTCCGGCGGGGCCTCGGCGAGCGGCGGATGGACGTACGGCTCGACGGCGGCGCGCTCGGCATCGAGTGGCGCGAGAGCGACGGACATCTGCTGATGACGGGGCCGGCCGCGGTGAGTTTCCGGGGCGAACTGGAAGCGCATGTGGCGGAGGCGGCGCCGTGACCGCCGAGATCGTCACCTTCGGCTGCCGCCTGAACGCCTGGGAATCCGAGGCGATGCGCCGGCTGACAGCGGAGGCCGGTCTCAAGGACACCCTGGTCTTCAACACCTGCGCGGTGACGGCAGAGGCCGAGCGGCAGGCGCGGCAGGCGATCCGCAAGGCCCGGCGCGAGCGCCCCGAGGCGGAGATCGTGGTCACGGGCTGCGCCGCCCAGATCGCGCCCGAACGCTGGCTGGCGATGGAGGAGGTGGACCGGGTCGTCGGCAATGCCGAGAAGCTGACCGTCGAGGCCTGGAAGCCGGAGGCGCCGGCGGCGCTGGTGGACGACATCATGAGCGTGCAGGAGACCGCCCCACACCTGCTGGACGGGTTCGGCGGCCGGGCGCGGGCCTTCGTGCAGGTGCAGCAGGGCTGCGACCACCGCTGCACCTTCTGCATCATCCCCTACGGGCGCGGCCCCAGCCGCAGCGTGCCGCTCGGCGAGATCGCCGCGCAGACCCGCCGGCTGCTGGAGGCGGGGGCGGCCGAGATCGTGCTGACCGGCGTGGATATCGCTTCCTGGGGCGCGGACCTGCCGGGCGCGCCCCGGCTGGGGCAGCTTGTCCGCCGGTTGCTGGCGCAGGCGCCGGAACTCCGGCGGCTCAGGCTTTCCTCCGTCGATCCCGCCGCCATCGACGCCGGGCTTTTCCGGCTGCTGGCGGAGGAGCCCCGGCTGATGCCGCATCTGCACCTTTCCGTGCAGGCGGGCGACGACATGGTGCTGAAGCGGATGAAACGCCGGCACCTGGCGGCCGATGTCGTTTCGCTTTGCGGGCGGCTGAAGGCGCTGCGTCCCGAAATCGCCTTCGGGGCGGACCTGATCGCGGGTTTCCCGACCGAGACGGAGACGATGTTCGCCCGCAGCCTCGAACTGGTGGAGGCCTGCCCGCTCACCTGGCTGCACGTCTTCCCCTACTCCCCGCGCCGGGGCACGCCGGCGGCGCGGATGCCGCAGGTGCCCGCGTCGGTGCGCAAGGAACGCGCCCGCCGGCTCAGGGCCGCCGGCGAAGCGGCTGCCGGGCGGTTTCTGGAAAGCCGCGTCGGGCTGACGGAGCGCGTCGCCGTGGAGAAGGACGGCATCGGGCGCACGGAGCAGTTCGCGCCCGCCCGTCTCGAAGGACCCGCCCTGCCCGGTTCGGTCCGGCGCGCCCGGGTGCGCCGGGTGGAAAACGAAAGGCTGGTCGCGGAGGTGCTGGCGGCGTGAGCTGGCTCCAGCGGCTGAAGCAGGGGCTGTCGCGATCGTCCGACCGCCTCGCCGACGGGATTGCGGGCATCTTCAACCGGCGCCGGCTGGACGGTGATGCGCTGGAGGAACTGGAAGACCTGCTCATCATGGCGGACCTCGGGCCGGCCACGGCGGCGCGGCTTGCCTCCGGCCTCGCGCGCACACGCTTTGGCAAGGAGGTCTCCGGCGAGGAAGTGCGCGGCGTACTGGCCGACGAGATCGCCGGCCTGCTGGAGCCGGTTGCCCGCCCGCTGCTTGCTGACCCGGCGCGCAGGCCGCATGTCATCCTGGTGGTGGGCGTGAACGGCACCGGCAAGACCACGACCATCGGCAAGCTCGCGCACGCCTTCCGCGCCGAGGGGAAGACCGTGCTGCTGGCGGCGGGCGACACCTTCCGCGCGGCGGCCGTGGAGCAATTGCAGCTTTGGGGCGAACGGGTCGGCGCGCCCGTGGTGGCGCGGCCTACGGGGGCGGACGCCGCCGGCCTCGTCTTCGACGCCCACGGGCAAGCGATCCGGGACGGTATCGACATATTGCTGATCGACACGGCCGGGCGGCTGCACAACAAGGCCAACCTGATGGAGGAACTCTCCAAGATCACCCGCGTGATCGCCAAGCAGGACGCGGACGCGCCGCACGACACCGTGCTCACGCTCGACGCCACCACCGGGCAGAACGCACTGCAACAGGTCCGCGCCTTCCGCGACATGGCGGAGGTAACCGGGCTGGTGGTGACCAAGCTCGACGGCTCGGCCAGGGGCGGCGTCGTGGTCGCGCTCGCCGAGACGGTCGGCCTGCCCGTCCACGCCGTCGGCGTCGGCGAAAGCGAAGAAGACCTCCGCCCCTTCACGCCCCGGGACTTCGCCCGCAGCCTGATGGGGCTGGAGTGAGCTTCATGGCTCAACGCAAGCGCCGACCGACCGGAACGCGTCATGGCGCCTTGTCCTGCCCATCATCGTGTCCCCGTCTTCCCAGAAGAACTATGACGAAAGAGCATCAATCGAGGCGATTCAAGGACTTCCTGACAAAACCGGTAGGCGATGGAACTTAGATTTCGGAACGCCAATATCCGACGGTTATGCGAACAACATCAATTCGCTGTCCGACAACTCGGACCGGACAGCGCGAGAAAGCTGCGGACTCGCTTGGGCGAACTGAGGGCTGCTCCGTGTGCAGCCCTATTGAGGGCAGGACGCCCCCATCCGCTGACCGGTGATCGGGACGGCCAGTTTGCAGTCGATCTCTCGCGAGGAAGCCGACTGGTGTTCCAGCCCGATCACGATCCGCCGCCGCGCCATCAAGACGGGGGCATTGACTGGTTCCGCGTAGTGTCGATACAAATCTTCTACATTGGAGACTACCATGAGTGACTTGGTTGCGCCGTTCGAGCCGGACTGGGCTTCTCCGCCCGGGGATACGATTCTTGATCTGCTGGAAGAATTCGGCTGGACGCAGGAGGAGTTCGCTCGCCGAATTTGTTACAGCCTTGAACATACAAATCGGCTCATCAGCGGTGATGCGCCGATAACTGAGGATACGGCTCTCCGGCTTTCCAGCGTATTAGGGTCTAATGAAGAATTCTGGCTGAAACGCGAAGCGCAATATCGGGATGATCTCGCTCGTCTGGCGCCAAGAGGCCGTGTCGCCGGAATTTCATCCTGAAGTGAACCCGGCTGTCAAAGTCTCTCCGACCCTGCTCGACCTGCCAAGCGCGCGATGACGCCGCGGAGCGTGCGGACCTCCTGGTTGGTGAGGCCGGCGCGGGCGAACATGGCGCGGAGATTGCGCTGGACCGTGGGCTTGAGCTTCGGTTCGCGGTAGTAGCCGGCGGCATCGAGCGCGCCGTCGAGATGTTGCCAGAAGCCCTCGAAGGCCTCTGCCGAAGCAAGCTCGCTCGGAGGCGGCGGGACAGGCGGCGGGCCGGCCATGCGCCATTCCCAGGCCACCAGGAACACGGCCTGGGCGAGATTGAGCGAGGGAAAGTCGGGGTTGAGCGGCGCCTCGATTATGCCGGCGGCGAGGCCCACCTCGTCATTGTCGAGGCCGCTGCGTTCCGGGCCGAACAGCACGCCCGTCCGCGCGCCGGAATCGCGCAGCAGGCGGGCCGCCTCGCGGGGGCCGTGGACGGGCTTTTCGACATCGCGCCGCCGCGCCGTCGTTGCCAGGACAAGCTGCAGATCGGCCACGGCGTCGGCAGCCGTATCGAAGACGCACACCTTGTCGAGCACGGCGTCCGCGCCGGCCGCGGCCGCCTGCGCCGCCGGGTTCGGCCAGCCGTCGCGCGGGGCGACGAGCCTGAGTTCGTCCAGCCCGCAATTCAGCATGGCGCGCGCCGCCATGCCTATATTCTCGCCGAGCTGCGGGCGCACCAGCACGATGGCGGGCGGGCGGCTCACCGCCCGGCGTTGAGCAGCTTGTAGGTCAGACTGTCGTTCAACGCCTCGTAGGAGGCATTGATGATGTTCCCGGAGACGCCGACCGTGGTCCAGCGTGCGCCGGTTTCGTCGGCGCTCTCGATCAGCACCCGCGTGACGGCCGCCGTGCCGTCGCCGGGCGTCAGGATGCGCACCCGGTAGTCGGTGAGCCGCACGCCTTCGAGGCAGGCATAGTCCGGCAGGAGCGCGAGGCGGAGCGCGGCGTCCAGCGCGTTCACCGGCCCGTTGCCCTCCGCCACCTGCATGGACCGGCGCCCATCGACGGAGAGCTTCACCACCGCCTCCGACATGGTCACGAGCTCGCGCCGGGCGTTGAAGCGCCGCTCGTCCGTGACGCGGAAACTGTCAAGCGACCAGTAATCCGGCACGGTCTGGAGCATCCGGCGGGCCAGCAGCTCGAAGCTCGCCACCGCCCCGTCATAGGCATAGCCCTCGAACTCGCGCTCCTTCACCAGGTCGACAAGGCGCGCGACGCGCGGGTCGTCCCGATCCACATCGAGGCCGATCTCCCGGAAGCGCGCGAGAATGTTCGCACGGCCCGACTGATCCGAGACCAGGATCTGGCGCTTGTTGCCGACTGCCTCCGGCGCGATGTGCTCGTAGAAGGCCGGGTCCTTCTCCACCGCCGAGACATGCAGCCCCGCCTTGTGCGCAAAGGCCGAGGCGCCGACATAGGGCGCATGGCGGTTCGACGGGCGGTTCAGCCGCTCGTCGAACGCCCGCGAAACCTGCGTGAGGCGTTCCAGCCCGTCCGCCGGCACTTCGGTCTCGAAGCCCATCTTGAGGGTGAGCGTCGGCAGCAGCGTCACAAGGTCGGCATTGCCGCAGCGCTCGCCGAGGCCGTTCAGCGTGCCCTGCACCTGCCGGGCGCCGGCGCGCACCGCCGCCAGCGTGTTGGCGACGGCATTGCCGGTGTCATTGTGAGCATGGATGCCGAGCCGGCTCCCCGGCACGACGCCGGCCGCCCGCGCGACCGCCGCCTCGACTTCGTGGGGCAGCGTGCCGCCATTGGTGTCGCAGAGAACG
Source organism: Alphaproteobacteria bacterium (assembly GCA_022824105.1). GTDB lineage: Bacteria > Pseudomonadota > Alphaproteobacteria > Bin95 > Bin95 > Bin95. Next base: position 15,157 of record JAJEAZ010000564.1, on the reverse strand, counting down.
ACCCAGCGCGCGCCGGCTTCCAGCGCCGTCTCCAGCACACTGAGCGCATAGTCCGGATTGGCCTTGTAGCCGTCGAAGAAATGCTCGGCGTCGAACAGCGCCTCCTTGTTGCGCCGGACGATCTCCGCGATGGAATCGCGGATCATCGCCAGGTTCTCGTCCAGCGGCACGCCGAGCGCCGACTCCGCATGCCGGGCATCCGCCTTGCCGACCAGGCAGATCGTATCGACGCGGGAACGCAGCGTGACCGCAAGGCCCGGATCGTTGGCGGCCGACCGCCCGGCCCGGCGCGTCATGCCGAAGGCGGTGAGGCGGGCGCGGGAGAGCGCCGGCGGGTCTGCGAAGAACCCGTCGTCGGTAGGATTGGCGCCGGGCCAGCCACCCTCGACATAGTCGATACCGAGCGCGTCGAGATCGCGGGCGATGGCGGCCTTGTCCGCGACATTGAAATCGACGCCCTGGGTCTGGGCGCCGTCGCGCAGCGTCGTGTCGAACAGGTAGAGGCGGTCTTCGCTCATGCCGGGCTCCCGGAGCGTGGGAAGGCGCCGGGGTATAACGCCCCGGCGAGCCGGGGTCGAGGCTGGCGACTCCTTGGCGATTGAACGCCCGCCCGCCTCGGCTATGGTGCGGCTCTGCCCGCAGCACGAAACCCGCGCCCATGAGCATTCTCGTCACCGGCGTCGCCGGCTTCATCGGCATGCATGCCGCCGCCGCCCTGCTCGCGCGCGGCGAAGCCGTCATCGGCATCGATAATCTCGACGGCTATTACGACCCGGTGCTGAAGCGCGCCCGGCTGGCCCGCCTGAACGGCCTGCCCGGCTTTACCTTCCTGCGCGCCGACATTGCCGATGACGAGGCGATGGACCGGCTGCGGCTCGACGGCGTGGACCGCATACTCCACCTCGCCGCGCAGGCAGGCGTGCGCTATTCGCTGGAGAACCCGCGCGCCTATGTGCGGGCCAATATTGCCGGCCATCTGAATCTGCTGGAGCTGGCGCGGCGGCGGGGAGTCTCGCATTTCGTTTATGCGAGCTCCTCCTCGGTCTATGGAAACTCCGGTGCCGGTCCGCTTACGGTAGACGCGCCCGCGGACCGGCCCCTGTCGCTGTATGCCGCCACCAAACGCGCCGACGAGTTGATGACGGAGTGCTACGCTCATCTCTACGGCTTCCGTGCGACGGGCCTGCGTTATTTCACGGTTTACGGGCCGTGGGGCCGGCCGGACATGGCTCCGACGCTGTTCGCGCGCGCCATGCTTGCGGGAGAACCGATCCGCGTCTTCAACCAGGGACAGCTCGCCCGCGATTTCACATTCGTCGAGGATGCGGTCTCCGGCACGCTCGGCGCGCTCGACCGCGAGGGGGACGGCCACCGGGTCTACAATATCGGCAACGGCCGCCCCGAGCCCCTGATGCGGTTCATACACGCGCTCGAAGCAGCCCTCGGCACACGCGCACTGATCGACCTCCAGCCCATGCAGCCGGGCGACGTGCTGGAAACCTGCGCCGATATCGACGATGCCGCGCGCCAGTTCGGTTACGCCCCGCAGACTGCCATCGACGAGGGATTGCCGCGTTTCGCCTCATGGTATCGGGCTTATTACGGCGTCACCTCCCAGAAAGGAGGGTAAACCGGAATACAAGTCATTCCGATCATAGATATAAGAATTTTGCATTTAGTTTTCCAAAAAAGGTATTTTTATTTTCCGATACGAACCGGTATCGGGACTTGCACAAATGCGCATATGGCGTGCCCTTTGGACAGTTGCGCCGAACCAAGTGGGGGGAGGTTTCGGCGGATGTACCGGCCGGGAAAACAAAGGCGACTGCGGCTGTCGGTTATCCGACCGCCTCTCGCTGGATGACGCCTGGCGATTGCCCGTACCGCAACGCTTCAAGCGCGATAACCAGAGACTGAACCAAAACAATATGAGGAGCCAACGGGGCAATCCGATGTACTTCCGCATCTCGCAGCACAAAACACAACCCGGAATCGCGCGCAAGCCGGCTCACTTCGGAATCGGCGACAGCAAGTACAGGAACCCCGCGCTCATGCGCGTCGGATACGGCTTCGAGAACCGTATCCGGCAGCTCGTCCAGGCCGATGACGATCAATAGCTCGTCCGCGGTCACGGTCGCGACCTGGCGGGACAACGCGCCGATGGCAGGGTCGAGCAGGTGGCATCGGCATTCCAGCTCGATCAACGAATATGCCAGACAGGCGGCCACTGGAAATGCGCGTTGCTGACCGACCAGGTAAATGGCGGCGGCATTGTTCATCATGGCGGCGGCGGTCCGCAGCATGTCCGCATCGAGTGTTTCCTTCAGACGCTCGACCGCCAGGACGGACGCGCTTGCGAACTCGTGGAGTATCGCCGCCGGGTCGTTACCGGAAACGTCTCCGAGCCGGCCCCGATGCTCGTGAACCTGTTCCCTGTACGACTCGGAGCCTTCGATCAGTCGCAACCGAAAGACATTCTGCATGTCGGAGAAGCCCGAAAACCCGAATGTCTTGGCAAAACGGACGACGGTGGACGGCTGGACGCTGCAGCCCTGCGAAATCTCGGCCACCGTCTGCAGCGCAAACCGGCTGGGATCCGACAAGGCATAGCGGGCAATGCGCTTCAGGTGCGGGCTGAGCGTCTCGAACCGGTCCAAAAAAGCTCTGTGCAGCCGGGGATAGTCCCACGGCAGCTTTGTGCTCGCCATACTCTTCTCCAACGCAGCATCGCCCGGAGCCCGACAGCGGCTTGATGGCACAGGATGAAACAATTTTCTACGACCTGAGCCAAGCGGGAAAAACTGACATTCTCTATATGTGTTGTCAATGGAATATATTTTCTATTATAGTGCTCAATAATGTTGAAAGGAAGATGCGGTGCCTCGCAGGACAGCACGCAGCAGACCGGGCGGAAACTCCACTTATGTCAACCTCCTACCGGCTTTGCCGGACCGTGGCGGACCGGGCTCGCTCGGCGCTGGGCCGATCCGCCTCACTGGGCCGCGGCCGCCGGATTGGACGTGTAACACCAATCCTGTTCGCCATAGCCCCGGCATTTCGATTTTCCGTGAGTTCGTGCCTGCCTTCCCTGTCGTTCGGTATATCCGCCGGAGGCCTGTTTCGATTCCGGCCTAGTCGGGAGGAGCGCGCCTCCCCCCGCAGTCTGTCGACCTCCGGCCCGAGGCCGGTCGGCCCCCATCCTCCGATTCCTGTGTCCGGGCGCGGTTTCCCGTTGGAACGGCCGAACCTTGAGCAGCGCGGGAGACCCGCGCAATGTTGAACGAGGTTTCCGACTCGTCGATTCGCGCTATCGAAGAGTTGAAAAGGCGTGTCGATGCAGACGCCTTGCGCCGGGCGGTGGAGGTGCTGGACGGCGCCGGTTCCATCCACGTCGTCGGATACAACCACGCATCCTGGATTGCCCGCTACCTGTTCTTCGGCCTGACACAGCTCGGTTGCCGCTGTCACCGGATCGCCTCGCCCGCAGATGCAGCGCGACAGTATGTCTCGGCGCTGGATGCCGACGACCTGGTCGTAGCCATATGCTTTTCCGACGATGACGATTCGGCCGTCCAGGTCGCTTCGGCTGCAAGAGCGCGCGAGGTTCCGATACTCGCTTTCGTGCATTCCGCCGAGCATCCCCTCGCCGGGGTCTCGAGTCACTTCGTCGCAATACCCACCTCCCCGGCACGCCGCTTCCAGCCCTCGGCCGCGCACATGGTGTTCGCCCAGGCTCTGCTCGCCGCACTGGAGGCGCGGCGGGCGGAGCGGGTCTGAGCGGCCGAGAACCCGGTTCCCGTTTTCCGCCTGGGTGACAAACCTTGCCGAACAAGGGGCCGGGTCTTCCCCCTTTCGGCGCGCTTCCGGGGTCTGCGGGCTCCAGTGGCGCGCCCGGCCCGACGAAGCTCAATCTGTAAGGCCTGAACGCCTTGACGCCAGGCCCGATGGAGACAAGGTTCCGCCGGACAAGTGGAAGAAGCGGCGGCTTATGGACGACGGTATAACGAAGCCGGATGCGACAATGTTCGGCGAGCTTCTACCGAAGCTGCGGAACAGGCAGGCGCGCGTCGGCGCCATCGGGCTCGGCTATGTGGGCCTGCCGTTGGCGCGCGCCTTCCATGAGGCCGGGTTCGCCGTGACCGGCTTCGATACCGATCCGGAGAAGCCCGCGCTGCTCGCTGCCGGACGCTCCTACATCATGGATGTCACCGACGACGAGGTCGCGGCGATGGCGGCGAGCGGGCGGTTCGAGGCGACCGGCGATTTCGCACGCCTCAACGAGGCCGATGCCATTGCCATCTGCGTGCCGACGCCGCTCGGCGCGGACCGCGAGCCCGACCTGCGATTCGTCGAGGCGAGCGCCCGCGCCGTCGCCGCGACCCTCCGACCCGCCCAACTCGTCGTGCTTGAATCGACCACCTGGCCCGGCACCACGGAGGAAGTCGTCAAGCCGATCCTCGAGGCGGGCGGGCTCCGGAGCGGCCGGGACTTCTTCCTCGCCTACGCCCCGGAGCGGGAGTCGCCCGGAAGCGGCGAGCGGCGCATCCCGCGCGTTGTCGGCGCCGACGGCCCGGAAGCGCTGGCGCTCGCGCGCACTCTCTACGAAGCCGTATCACCGGCCGTGCACGCCGTGTCCTCGCCGGCGGCGGCGGAGGCGGCCAAGCTTACCGAAAACGTCTTCCGCGCCGTCAACATCGCGCTGGTGAATGAGCTCAAGGGCATCTACGCCGCGATGGACGTTGACATCTGGGAAGTGGTCGAGGCCGCCGGCACCAAGCCGTTCGGCTATATGCCCTTCTATCCGGGTCCCGGCTGGGGCGGGCACTGCATCCCCATCGACCCGTTCTACCTCGCCTGGAAGGCGCGCGGCGTCGGCCTGCCGAGCCGTTTCATCGAGCTTGCCGGCGAGATCAATGCCGAAATGCCCGAGCGCGTGGTTGCCCGGCTGGCCGAAGCGCTCGCCCCGGCAACGCTTGCCGGGAGCCGCATCCTGCTGGTCGGCGTCGCCTACAAGAAGAACATCGACGACACGCGCGAGAGCCCTGCGCTCCGGCTCTGGGAGCTGCTTGCGGACCGCGGAGCCGAAGTGGCCTATCTCGACCCCCATGTTCCCGAACTTCCGTCCACGCGCGCCCGACCCGCCCTCGCCGGTATCCCCTCCATAGACCGGTCGCCCGACACATTCGCAGGCTTCGACGCCGCGATCGCGGTGACGGACCACAACGCCGTCGACTGGGAGGCGCTGGCGGCCGCGGTGCCGCTGGTTGTGGATACGCGCAATGTTTACGATGACCGGCCGCGCCCTGCGCGGATCGTCAAAGCCTGATGGAGGAAAGTGCCATGTCGGCCATGCGCGTCACCCATCCCGAAGTGCCGGAGCCGCCGGCGGAGACCTGGTCGAACTGCCTGGTCGCGGGCAACCAGATCTTCGTCGCCGGCATGACGGCGCGCAACGGCGCCGAAATACTGGCGGACGATGAATACGGGCAGGCGCGCGCGATTTTCGAGAAGATCGCCAGGCTGCTGGACGCCGCCGGCGCTTCGATGGCCGATGTCGTCAAGGTCGTGATCTATGTCACCGACATCTCCCGGCGCGAGGAGGTGTGGCGCGCGCGGCGGGAATTCTTCGCCGGCGACTTCCCGGTCTCGACCCTGGTCGAAGTGAGCGCGCTCGCCATGCCGGAACTCAAGGTCGAGATCGAGGCGATTGCCGTCAGGTCCGGGTGAAGGCCGGCATCCAGAGTTGAGCATCGGAGGGGAGAACCGCGCCGTGAACGTCGCTGTGCCTTTTCCCGAAGAGCTTCCGGCGGGCTATGAGTGGCTCCCGGAAGAGGTTCCTTTCAGTCCGGCTGACCATCTTGCGCTTGAGCCGCCGGCAATAGTGACCTTGCTGGCCGAACTGGGTTACGACGAGTCCGAGATCGAGCCCACGGCCACTCCGGTGGCGGTCTCTTCGCCCTTTCGCGTGCTCTCGGAAGCGGGCGCGGAGGTGATGCTGGATACGGCGCGCCGCCTGCGGCCCTGGGCAACCCGAGCCGGCAACCGCATAGAGAACGTCGTCCGGGGCGGCTGTTACCGGTCCCGCTGGCTTCGGGATCTGTGCATCAGCCCGGAGGTCGCGGAGGCCATGTCCGCCATTTACGGCGCCCCGGTCGCGCCGCATTCCATGCCCGTGCATCTGGGACACATGAACTTCGAGCCCGCCGATCCAGGGGAGGCCGTCGACAAATGGCATCACGACATCGTCCCGCTGGACTACGTGATGATGGTTACTGACCCGACCCGGATTGCCGGCGGCCGGTTCGAGTATTTCACGGGCACGAAGGCCGAAGCGGCGGCGCTCGCCGCCGAAGGCAGAACTCCGCCCAGGGACCGGGTCGTCGTCCCGGAATTTCCGGGCCCCGGCTACGCCGTCGCGCTCCATGGCAACATGGTCGTGCATCGCGCCGCCCCCCTCGCCGAACGGGCCGAACGCATCACCATGGTCAACGCCTATGTCGCCCTCGACCGGAGCCGGGACGACCAGAGCCGCGCGCGCGACCTGTTCGGCATCGACGACGAGGAGACGATCTATACGGAACTGGCCAGGCACGCCGCTTGGCGGGCGCAAGGACGGCTCGGCGCGCTGATCGAGACCCTGCCCTTCCAACGGGACCCGGAGGCGGTCGTCGCGCGCCTGGAAGCAGCGGTCGAGGATGTCACGCGGGCCATCGACGACATGCGGGCCGGTCCGCGGGACGCCGAACATTACGAGCGCTGAACCGCGCCCGATGCGCCCGGCGGGTCGGGTCCCGGTTCAGTAAGGCGTGCCGTCCTTGCGGGTGAAGCGCCACTTGCCGTCCGCGCCCATCACGGCCTGGATATCGTCCTCGGGATAGCTGCCTTCGTCGCCTTCCGGCCGGTCGCCGATTTCGAGGATCACCACGTCCCCGTCGCTGCGGTTGAGGATGTGGTGCGCCTCGCCCCGGGCCGGGAACCCGGCGCACATGCCGGCGGAGAGCCGCGTTTCGCCGGACGGGGTCGCCAGTACTGCCTCGCCCTCCAGCACATAGACCAGCTCGTCCTGCTTGCTGTGGGTGTGCATCAGCGCGGATTCGCCGCCGGGCGCGATCCTGGTCAGGTTCACGCCGAAATTCTTCAGGCCGAAAAAATCGCCGAGCGCCCGCTTCTGCCGCCGCGCCATCCGGCTGGCGAAGGGCTCCGGATAATTGGACGGCCTGGTCCGGGGCGGTACGTCCGCGGCCGCAATGGCGGCCGGCGCCTTGTCGTTCGTCATCGCTGTTTCCCTTGCCGCCGGGCGGCAGGCTTCGGTCGAGGGAGTCCCTGTCAGGATAACCCCTCGACCGCCATCGGAACATGCCCCGGCTCCGCTGCAACCCGGTCGAGCCAGGCGCGCACGGCGGGATAGCCGCCGAGGTCGAACTCTCCCTCTCCGGCCACATGGGTATAGGCGTAGAGCGCGATGTCCGCGACGGTCATTCCCTCGCCGCCGAACCAGTCCGCCTGGCCGAGACGCCCCTCCATCACGGCCAGCGCGGCATGGCCGCCCTTCCGCTTGGCGGGAAGCTGCGCGCGCTGTTCATCCGTCAACCCGCCGAGATGAAGCCAGTGGCGGACGACCGCGATAAAGGGCTCGTGGCTGTATTGCTCGAAGAACATCCATTGCAGGGTTTGCGCGCGCGCCAGCCGGTCCGAAGGGAGGAAGCGGGAGCCCTCGGCCAGATAGAACAGGATGGCGTTCGACTCCGCGAGACAGGCGCCGTCCTCAAGCTCCAGAACCGGGATGCGCCCGTTGGGGTTCTTCTTCAGGAAGTCGGGCGTGCGGGACTCTCCATTGTCGATATCGATCTCGATGCGCTCGAAGGCCCGGCCCAGATGGGCGAGCAGGAGGCGCGGCTTGTAGCCGTTGCCGGAGGTGTGGTTGTCGTAGAGGCGGAGCATTCGCGGTTCCCTCGAAAATCGGAGCGCCGCAACAGTAGGGACTCCCGCAGACCGGTCCCGTGGCGCTTTTGCCCATTTTCGGTAAGATCGCGCCATTATGCCGGACCATCCGCCCCACTCGCATGTCGTCGCTCTGGCCTATGACGGCCTCTGCACGTTCGAATTCGGCTGCGCATACGAAATCTTCGGCCTTCCCCGCCCGGAGCTGGACCGCCGCTGGTACCGCTTCGATGTCTGCGCAGCCGAGCCGGGGCCGCTGCGCGCGGCCGGCGGGCTCGCAGTCGAGGCGCCGTGTGACCTCGGGCTTGTCGAGCGCGCCGACACGGTGGTCGTGCCGGGCTGGCGGGCCGCCGACGCGCCTGCGCCTCCGCCCCTGCTGGAGGCGCTGAGGCGCGTTCCGGAACGCGGCGGGCGGCTGGTCTCCATCTGCTCGGGCGTTTTCGTGCTGGCCGCCGCCGGCGTACTCGACGGCAAGCGGGCCACCACCCATTGGCGCTATGCGGAATTGCTGACCCGGCGCTACCCGGACATCCGTGTCGATCCGGATGTCCTCTATGTGGACGAAGGCTCGGTGCTGACGTCGGCCGGCAGCGCCGCCGGTCTCGACCTCTGCCTCCACATCGTCAGGAAGGACCACGGGGCGGCGGTCGCGAACAGCGTCGCCCGGCGGCTGGTGCTGGCCCCGCACCGGGACGGCGGCCAGCAGCAATTCGTGGCAATGCCGATTGCGCGCGAGGCCGGAAACGGCCGGCTGGCCGCTTTGCTCGACTGGCTGCCGGCCCATCTCGACGAGTCGCTGACCGTGGCCGATCTGGCGCAGCGGGCCGGCATGAGCCTCCGCGCCTTCCAGCGCCGCTTCCGCGAGACGCTCGGGACGACGCCCGGCGAGTGGCTGATCCGCGCGCGCGTCGCCCGCGCCCGCGAGCTTGCCGAAACGACGGACCTCTCCGTGGAACGGATCGCGGCGGAGGCCGGGTTCGGCTCCGTCGAGACGCTGCGCCACCATTTCCGCCGCCTGGTCGGCACCACGCCCGCCCGCTACCGCCGCAGCTTCGCCGGCACCGGTAGCGGACGGCTGCCGCTGCGGCAAGCCGTTTCGCGGGAGGCGGCGAGCGGGTAGAATGGGCGGGATGCCGCGCTAGCTCAGTTGGTAGAGCAGCCGATTTGTAATCGGCAGGTCAAGGGTTCGAATCCTTTGCGCGGCACCAGGAATGTCCGCGGTCGCAAAGACTGGCGCCCATGACAGATTCGGCGCCCGCCTCCTTCCAAGGCATGAATGCGAAGCGCTACAGCGGCAGCGCCACCCGGACGCGCAGACCGCCGCCGGGACGGTCCTCCAGTGCGATGTCGCCGTCATGGCGCTGGACGATGGCGCGGACCACGGCGAGGCCGAGGCCGCTGCCGCCCGTGTCGCGGCTGCGCGACGACTCCAGGCGGAAGAAGGGGTCGAACACCCGCTCACGAAGCGATGCCGGAATGCCGGGGCCGCGGTCGTCGATCCGCACTTCGACCCGTCCTTCCGCCTGCTGCAGCGAGACGCCCGCCTCCCCGCCATAGCGGAGCGCATTGTCCAGCAGGTTCTCGAAGACGCGGCGCAGCGCGACCGGCCGGCCCCTGAGCGTCAGGCGGTCCGGGCCGTCATAGGAGGCCGCGCGCCCGGCGTCGGCCAGATCGGCGGTGAGGCTCTGCAACATGGCCGCCAGATCGACGGGCACCGGGCGCTCGTCCGCGGCGTCGTCGCGCGCGAAGGAAAGCGTCGCCTCCAGCATGGCCTGCATCTCGTCGAGATCGGCGGCGGCTTTCTCCTTCTGCTCGCCGTCCTCGATGAATTCGGCGCGCAGGCGCAGGCGCGTCAGCATGGTCTTGAGGTCGTGCGAGACCGCCGCCAGCATCAGGGTGCGGTCATCCACGAGCCGGCGGATGCGCGCGGCCATGCGGTTAAAGGCGCGGGCGGCGTTGCGGAGTTCGCGCGGGCCCCGTTCCGGCAGGGGCGTCAGGCCCGCATCCAGCCCCAGCCTGTCCGCGGCCTCGGCAAGCCGGCGCAGCGGCCGGGTGGTCCGGTGCGCGCCCCACACCAGCCCCAGGGCCACCAGCAGCGCCACCACGACCAGCCAGATCAACGGTCCGGCGCGCGGCCAGTAGCCCGGCCGGACGGCGAATTCCGCCCAGACGCCGTTCTCCAGGCCGACCGCGATCATGATGCGCGGCCTGCCGCGCTGTTCGCCGACAGACGTGTCCCCGAAGCGCACCAGCACGGGCCGCGGCTCCAGCCGCCGCAGATGGCGGCCTGCATCCTCGTCGATGCTCCCGGGCGGCTGCCACTCCGAGTCCTGCGGGCGGTCGAGCAGCAGCCTGATTCGCAACCGCCGGTCCGACAGCGCCGTCAGCAGCTGTCTCCGTTCGCCCGGCGTCGCATCCTCCAGCAGTTCGACGATGGCCAGCATGCGGACGGACAGGACCCTGCTGAAATGCTCGACCGCCCGGTCGCGCCGCTCGTCGAGATAGAGAAGCCCGGCGACGATGCCGAACACCGCCAGCCCGGCGAGCAGCAGCAGGCCCAGCCGCGCGGCGATCCCCTCCGGCCAGAGGCGAAGCAGCCAGCGGGTCATCGGCGTTCCCGCACCGCGCCCGCAAAGACATAGCCGCCGCCGCGCACGGTCTTGATGAGCGCCGGCTGCTTCGGGTCCTCCTCGATCTTGCGGCGCAGGCGGCTCACCTGGACATCGACGCTGCGGTCGAACGGACCGGCTTCGCGGCCCCGCGTCAGGTCCAGCAGCTGGTCCCGGTTGAGCACCCGGTTCGGATGTTCCACGAGGGCCAGCAACAGGTCGAATTCCCCGCCGGTCAGGTCCACCAGCGCGCCGTCGGGCGCATGGAGGGCGCGCCGCCCGGCATCCAGCGCCCAGCCCTGGAATTCGAAAGTCCGGGAGGGGCCGGCCCCGGTCCGCCGCGGCATTTCCGGCGCGCGGCGCAGCACGGCGCGGATGCGGGCCAAAAGCTCGCGGGGATTGAACGGCTTGGCGAGATAGTCGTCGGCGCCCATCTCCAGGCCGACGATGCGGTCGGTGTCCTCGCCGATGGCGGTGAGCATGACGATCGGCAGGTCCGATTCCACCCGGACCCTGCGGCAAAGGCTGAGGCCGTCCTCGCCGGGCAGCATCAGGTCGAGCACCACCAGGTCGAAGCGCCCTGCCGACAATGTCCGGAACATCGCCTTGCCGTCGGCGGCCGTCTCCACCCGGAAGCCGTGCTTGCGCAGGAATCGCGCGAGCAGGTCGCGGATTTCGCGGTCGTCATCGACGACCAGGATATGGGGCCCGTCCTTCACGGCCGCGAGTGTAGAGCCGGGCGCCGCCCCCTCGGAGGTTTTCTTGTAACGAAGCGTAACGAAGCGCCGCGCAGCAACGCATCGTTGCCAAATATCGCAGGCCCGGACATGGCCGCGTTACACAAAGCCCCCATACAGGGCTGCAACCGGCCGCACCGGCCGGCTGAACCGAAGGAGACGGATCCCATGAAACTCAAGGTCATCCTGATCGCCGGCGGACTGGCAAGCCTGGCTGCCGTCGGCGCCTATGCCGTGTCGCCGGACGTCCGCCAGGGCGTGAAAGCCGGCGAGGCCGCCATCACCCTGGCCGGCCACCGCCACGGCTGGGGCCACGGCGGCCACCGCGGCGGCATGGCGAAACGGCTGTGCAGCGACGCCCGCGGCGAACATGTCGAAGCCGCGATTACCTTCGCGGAAACCTTCATGGCCTTCACGCCCGAACAGCGCGCCGCCTGGGACCGCCTGACCGGCGCCGTGCGGGCGGGCAACGACAAGGTCGGCGCGACCTGTGCGGAGACCGAAGCGCTCCGCGCCGAAAAGACGATGCCGGCGAAGCTCGCCCTGGCCGAGGCTGCGACGAAGACGGCGGCAGCCGTGCTGAGCGATGTCCGCCCCGCCTTCGACGCCTGGTACGCCACGCTGAGCGACGAGCAGCGCCAGGCCCTCGACGACCTGGTGAAGCAGCGGCACCGGGGCCGGCGCGGCTGACCCCCTAAAGGCTGAGCGGCTCCGGCTCGCCCTCCGGGAGTTCGACGCCGGAGACGTTCAGCGCCATCGACACCAGGCAGTAATAGCCCATGACGCCGATGGTCTCGACGACGCCTTTCTCGCCTATGGCCGACACCGCGCGGTCATAGGTGGCGTCGCTCACCCGCTTCGTCGCATAGAGTTCGGCGGCGAGGTCGTGGACCGCGGCCTCGTCCGCCGCCATGCCTTCCGGCCGCTGCCGGGCCTTGATCGCCTCGATGATCCCCTCATCGACCCCAGCCTCCCGGGCCAGTTGCGCATGGGCATACCACTCGTATTGCGCCGTCCACTCGCGTGCCGTTACGAGGATCGCGATTTCGGAGAGGCGCGGTCCGAGGCTCGTGCCGAAGCGGCAGAAGGCGCCGAGCAATTGGGCCCGTTCGCACAGCTCCGGGCTCCTCAGCAGCGCGGCGAACGGCCCCCGCGCGCCGCCGCGCGGACCGGCGGCGATCGCGTCGAGAACCTCCTGCTGGCGTTCGGTCAGGGTTTCGGGCATGGGCAAACGCGCCATGGCGGTCTTCTCCTTCCAGGAAATTCGGTAAGGCCGGGCCGGGCTAACCGGCGGTGCCGACGCGCGGCGAGCGGTCTTCGTCCCGGCTTGCCCCGCCGCGCTCGTCCTGTTCGCGCTCCAGTTCGGAAACGCGCGCCTCCAACCGCTTCACTGTCTCGGCGAGCGTGCGGATCGAACGGCTGTCGGGGTTGGTCACGCTCTCCGGCGTGCCGTAGGCGACGAAGCTCTCCGGCTGCTTGCGGCTGCGCGGCTGCGCCATCTTCGCCGGGATGCCCGTCATGGTCGCGCCGGCGGGCACGGCCTTGAGAACCACCGCATTGGCGCCGATCCGCGCGCCCTCGCCCACCGTGAAGGGCCCCAGGATCTGGGCGCCCGACCCGACGATGACACCGTCGGCGAGCGTCGGGTGGCGCTTGCCCTTCGCGGTCGAAGTGGTGCCGAGCGTGACGCCCTGGTAGAGCGTGACATCATCGCCGATCTCGGCCGTTTCGCCGATGACGACGCCCATGCCGTGGTCGATGAACAGCCGCTTGCCGATGGCCGCGCCCGGATGGATCTCGATGCCGCTGAACCAGCGGCCGATATGGCTGACGAAGCGGCCGATCAGATAGAACCGCTTGCGCCAGAGCCAGTTGGCGATGCGGTAGAAGACGAGCGCGTGGAAACCGGGATAGGCCAGCACCACTTCCAGGCGCGAGCGCAGCGCCGGATCGCGGTCCATGTAGCTGTCGATTTCCTTCAACAGGCCCATCTGCGCGCGCCCTTCCTCGCCGCCGCTAATCCGCTTATATGACTTGCATTCGGCGCGCGGCAAGGGTTGGACGGCCATGAACATTCGCGACGGCTTCATCGACACCATCGGGAACACGCCGCTGGTGCGCCTGCGGAAGGCCTCCGAGCTGACCGGCTGCGATGTGCTGGTCAAGCTGGAGTTCCTCAATCCCGGCGGTTCGGTGAAGGACCGCGCGGCGCTCGGCATCATCCGCGACGCCGAGGCCAGGGGGCAGCTGGAGCCCGGCGGCGTTATCGTCGAAGGCACCGCCGGCAATACCGGCATCGGGCTCGCGCTCGTCGGCAATGCGCGCGGCTACCGGACCGTCATCGTGATCCCGGAAACGCAGTCGGAAGAGAAGAAGCAGATGCTGCGGCTCTGCGGGGCGGACCTGCGCGAGGTGCCCGCCGTGCCCTACCGGGACCCGAACAATTATGTGCGCTTCTCCGGCCGGCTGGCCGAGGAGCTTGCCGCAACGCACGAGCAGGGCGCCATCTGGGCCAACCAGTTCGACAATGTCGCCAACCGCCAGATCCATATCGAGACCACCGCGCCCGAAATCTGGTCCCAGACCGACGGCAAGGTGGATGCCTTCGTCTCCGCCGTCGGCACCGGCGGCACGCTCGCCGGCACCGCCATGGGCCTCAGGGAACGCAACCCGGACATCAAGGTCGCGCTCGCCGATCCCCAGGGCGCCGCGCTCTACGAGTGGTATGCGAATGGCGAGCTCAAGTCGGAAGGCAGCTCGATCAGCGAGGGCATCGGCCAGGGGCGCGTGACGGCCAACCTGGAGGGCCTGGAGGTCGATTTCCCGTACCTGATCCCGGACGCCGAGGCGCTCCCCATCGTGTTCGACCTGCTGAAGGAAGAGGGGTTCTGCGTCGGCCTTTCCAGCGGCATCAATGTGGCAGGCGCCATCCGCGCGGCGAAGGAGCTCGGCCCCGGCCACACCGTCGTCACCCTGCTTTGCGATCTCGGGCAGCGCTATTCCGCCAAGATCTGGAACCCGGCCTTCCTGAAGGAGGCCGGCCTGCCCGCTCCCGGCTGGCTCTGACCGGCGGCGCCGATGGCTCAAGCGCTTCAGACGCCGCTCGCCGCGCAAGCCGGCATGCCGGCCCCGGAGCGGGCCGCATTCCGCATCTCCTCGGAGTTCGAGCCGGCGGGCGACCAGCCGGAAGCGATCGTAGAGCTCCTCTCCGGTCTGCGCCGCGGCGAGCGCGAACAGGTGCTGCTCGGCGTCACCGGCTCGGGCAAGACCTTCACCGCCGCCCACGTCATTCGCGAGATGGGGCGCCCCACCCTCATCATGGCGCCCAACAAGACGCTGGCGGCCCAGCTCTACGCCGAGATGAAGAGCCTCTTCCCGGAAAACGCCGTCGAGTATTTCGTCTCCTACTACGACTACTACCAGCCGGAAGCCTATGTCCCGCGCACCGACACCTATGTCGAGAAGGAAGCCTCGATCAACGAGGAAATCGACCGGATGCGCCATTCGGCGACGCGCGCGCTGCTGGAGCGGCGCGATGTCGTCATCGTCGCCAGCGTGTCCTGCATCTACGGCATAGGCGCGGTCGAGACCTATGCCGAAATGACGGCCGTGGCGACCGCCGGCAAGCGCCTCGACCGCGACCATTTCCTCAAGCGCCTCGTCGAGCTGCAATACCGGCGCAACGACAACAATTTCCACCGCGGCGCCTTCCGGGTCCGGGGCGACAGCATCGAGATCTTCCCGGCGCATCTGGAGGACCGCGCCTGGCGGCTGACGCTCTGGGACGACGAGGTGGAGGCGATCCACGAATTCGACCCGCTGACCGGCGAGCGCACGGCCGCGCTCGGCGCCATCCGCGTGTTCCCCAAC
>JAJEAZ010000479.1 GCA_022824105.1 Alphaproteobacteria bacterium | reverse complement strand
CGCGGGCCGACGCCAGCCACGTGGAGGGCGCGCCGCCCCGCGCGCGGGGCCCTCCCATGGACTATGGGGACAAGCTACCGCCGAGACCCTGGTGCAATTTTACGCCGCCGCACCGGTACATTTTTGCTCCGCCGTTGACAGCCATTCCAGGGTGACGATCTCCGACTTGCGGCAGCCGGTCAGCAGCAGCAGGCGCAAGGCTGCAACCCGGAACGGCTGCCGGGCCTCATGCCCGTCCAGCGCCATGCCGAGGCGGCGGTATTCCTCGGGCGACAGAAATCGCTCCGACCGCTTCTGCCGGTAGCGCCGGATGTTCTTGCAGGGATTGCCGCCGTCGGGCCGATAACCCCACGCCTCGGCCTGCTGCATGATGACGGACAGGATCGGCGCGGAACGGTTCGCCGCCGCCGGCGTCGCATGGAGCGAGCGGAACCAGCGTTGCACCTCCTCCCGGTCGATCTCGGCGACAGGCCGGCCCGCGAAGAAGGGCAGGATCTGGTTCTGGAGATAGCGGCGGTTGACGGCGAGCGTGCGCGGTTTCCAGCGCCTGCCGTAGCGCGTAAAGACCTCCTCGGCGACGGTCTCGAACAGCGCGTCGCCGGATACCTCCGCTTCGATATCCCTGTCGTCGCGCAGCGCGGCCAGCATGGTCCGGGCGCGGGCGCGCGCCTCGGCCTCGGAAATGACCGCCGCGTCGCCGACGATCTTCCAGACCCGGTGGCCCCGGTGCTGGCTGTGGATGAAGTATCGCTTGGTGCCCGAGGGCATGATGCGGACGCCGTATCCCTTCAGTTCGGCATCCCTGACATTGCGGACGGTCTTGCGGGGCCGGAGGGTATCGACCCGGCCTTGGGTGAGGCGAATGGCTGCCACGATTGCGGTCCCCCGAGCGGTTGCACGGTGTGCAGGACCGGGTTCGTTCCAACGTCCCGGTTGCACCGGAAACGGGGAAATTTCACAATCATGTCAGTTAGTTAGCACCGCAGGTGCGGCGGGATGTGTGCATGCGGTAGCCCGCCGAGCGGGAGGGGAGAAAACCGAATGCCCCGGGCATGATACCAACGGCATCGACTTCGGACTCATGGGAAGACTGCAGCTCATATCGTCGCCCCGGACCCCGATCCGGGGCCCAGCCTCGGTCCTGGCGGCAGTTTCAGCAGTCGAGCTTGCCCTCCACCGGCTGCGGCGGCGGCGCGAGTCAGGGATGGACCCCGGCTCGGGGGCCGGGGTGACGGTGGAGGTGGCTCCGTCATCGGTTCCGGTCAACGACCGCGGGCATGAGTCCCGCATTGCGCGCCTTGGCATCACTCGCCCGGCAGGGCGCGCCAGTCCTCGAAGGAGATGGCGCGGCCGGGATAGGCGGGGCTGGCGAAGGGCCAGATGTCGGCGATCCAGGCGCGAACCGTCCGGTAAAGCTCCTCGTCGAGGCCGCTCGCGAGCGCGTCGGCGCGCACCCACATCATGACCTTGCAGTCGTGGCCGCGCTTGCGGGTGGGCTTGATATAGACGCAGCCGAGGCAGCGGCTTTCGTCCGGCGCCATCGCGGTGTAGGCGAACGACGAACGGTGTTTGAACTCGTGCTGGTGCCAGCCGAGATCGACGAGGTCGTCCTCGATGGTGAGCCCGTCGGGCCACGAGCCGCCGCTTTCCGGACTGTAGGTCGCGCGCAGGTGCTCGACGCTCGACATCACGGCGTCATAGTCCTTGACGAGGTCGTTGACCGACAGCATCCGCAGGCGGAACCGCGGATGCTCCAAAACTTCGGGAACCTCGAAACCGTCGGGGACGAGGCGGCGGCGGTCGTGCATGGGCGCGCTCCGACATGGCGTGTTCGCGGGCGGCCATTCTACCGGCATCGGCGCTGCATGTGTCGAAGCGCGCCGATTGCCGCCGGTTGCGCGAGGCCCTACGGTCGGCGGCGGCCCGTTTGCGGGAGTGCGCCCCTTGCCCGTCTTCCCCTTCCACGAACTGCGCCGCGCGGCCTGGAACCTCGCCAGCGGCAATGTCCGGCCCGGCGAGGATGTGCTGGTGGTCGCAAGCTCGGACCAGGAGCCGGCGCTGGTCGATGCGCTTGTCGCCGCGGCCGACGCCGCCGGCGCGGGCACGGCGACGGCGGCCGTCATCGCCTGCCCCGCCGACATGGCCGACTACCGCCACCCGGCCCCGGTCGTCGCCGCGGCCGAGCGCGCCGGCCTCACGATCGTGGCGACCTCCATCCGCTTTCCGCGCGCCTATGACGACCTCAGCCGCGCGCTCTTCGCCGCCGGACGCCGGCAGGTGCTCATCAACAATGCGCCGCTGGAGGATTTCGTCCGCGGCGCCGCGCTTGCCGACCCGGAGGACCTGCTGGCGCGCACGCGCAGGCTCGCCGGGGCGGTTTCGGCGGCGCAGGCCGTCCGGGTCCGCTCGCCGAACGGCACCGACCTCACCGTCCGCGTCTGCCGGCCCTGCCTGCCGCTCACCGGCTTCGCCGAGGAGGACACGGGCTTCGGCTCCTTCCCGAGCGGCGAGGCCATGCTCTCGCCGGAGGAGGGCAGCGCGGAGGGCGTGTTCGTCGCCGACGCCTTCGGGCAGGTGGTCTATCTGGCCGGCGCCGGCCCACAGCTCGGCCTGCTGGAAGACCCCGTCCGGCTGGAATTCGCCGCCGGCCGGCTGGCCGGCCTCTCCGGCGGCAGCGCCGCCCGGCGGCTGGAAGCGGTGCTGGACGCGGCGGACGGCAATGCGCGGCTGCTCGCGGAGCTCGGCCTCGGCGCCAACCCGCACGCGCGGCCGGTCGGCCATGTGGAAAACAAGTTCCGCCTCGGCACCGCCCATATCGCGCTCGGCGACAACCACCTGATCGGCTGGCGCGCGGCCCGCATTTACGGCGGCGCGATCAAGAGCAACCGCCACATCGACCTCGTCTCCGACAATGTCAGCATCGAGATCGACGGCGAGCCCGTGACGCCCTGAGCGCCCGGTCTCCACCCGTCCCCGCTGCCGGCATTCCAAGAAAAATCTCCGGGATTTTCATTTTCTGTTCCCATAGGGGCTTGACTTTCCCCCATATGGTGTAGAATGAAAGTAGAGAGAGGCGGCTCCCGGGACCGCCTTTCGGCGTTTCTGCAGAAAGCGACCGGCCGGGGGCCGAAAAAGCCCCCGGCGTGAGCAAGCGCGAGAGGTGCGTGCGCCGTCTCGCGCGCGCAATCAGGTGCGCGAACCGCGCCGGCGCCGACACCCGCCCGCACCCGCACGCGATACGCGCGAAACAGGGACACCCCTGTCCCGCCCTTTGCCTGGAAGGAGGCTCGCATGACCGTGAACGATCCCCGTCCCGAACTGGCGGCGATGCCGGCCGCAAGGCTGGCGCCCGCCGCCGCACGCCTCCATGACACCTCATGACATTTCATGACGTTTCATGACACATCGCGAGGAAGGCCGAGCGTGCCTCATGACAGACCATGACATCGTCGAGATGTCCGGGCTACAGTCGGAGCGCGATGACTGACCTCTCTTCCGCCACCATCGCCGAACTGGGCCAGGCGCTTCGGGCCGGCCGGGTGACGGCCCGCAGCCTGCTGGACCAGGCGCTCGCCAACCGCAGCGAGGCGCTCGGCGCCTACAAGCTCTGGATGCCGGACCATGCCGCCCGCGCGGCGGACCTTGCCGATGCCGCGTTCGCCCAGGGCCTCGATTTCGGGCCGCTGCAGGGCCTGCCGGTGTCGGTCAAGGACCTGTTCGGCCTCTCCGGAACGCCGACCCATGCCGGCGCGCCCAGGCCGCTCCCCGCCTCGTGGGAGGCCGAGGGGCCTGTCGTTGCGGCGGTCAGGAACGGGCTCGCCGTTGTCACCGGCAAGACGCACACGGTGGAGTTTGCGTTCGGCGGCGTCGGCTCCAACCCGCATTGGGGCACGCCGCGCAACCCCTGGGGCGGAAATGCGCACCGCGTGCCGGGCGGCTCCAGCGCCGGCGCCGG
>JAJEAZ010000640.1 GCA_022824105.1 Alphaproteobacteria bacterium | reverse complement strand
GGCCGTGCTGGAGCCGTTCGGGCGCGCGCTCGGCCTGCCGCCGGACTATCTGGCGCGGACCAATTGCAGCACCTTCGCGCTGGAAAGCCATGTCGTCTATCTGGACGATGCCCGCGCCGGCGAGCGGCTGCTCTGCCGGTTTCATTTCGCCGATGCGGACGAGAAGCGGGTCCACTATCTGCAGACGCTGCACCGCACGCCAGTGGGCCCGGCGCTGGCCGCCTATGAGTGCCTGTGCCTGCATGTGGACCTCGGGCTGCGCCGGGGCGTGCCGTTTCCCGAAGCGGCGGTCGCGCGCGCGGGGAAACTGGTCGAACTCCACCGCCGCCGCCCCTGGCCCGTCGGCCCCCGCCTCGCCATCCGCTTCCGCGCGGAGGAGGCTGCGGCGTGAGCCGCGCTACCCCCGGGCGGCGCGGCGCAAGCGGTCGTTGATCGCCCGGCCGAGGCCGCGCTCGGGGATCGGGGCGACGGCGATGCCGACCCGGCCGTCAAGCCGGCGCAGCATGGCGAACAGGTTGGCGGCTGCCTCCGCGAGGTCGCCCGCGGGACTGAGGTTCAGGTCGCCGTCCACGGCGCCGAAGCCGAGCATGGCTTCGCCCGGGCGGGGGGCTTCGGCCTCCATGCGGAGCGGGCTGTCGGGCGCGTAGTGGCGCAACAGCATGCCGGGGGACGGGCGCGGCTCGTCGCCGGCGGACGGAGCCGGTCGGGCGAGCGCGCCGATTTCGGCTTCGATGGCCTCGGCGTCGAGCGCGCCCGGCCGCAGCAGGACGGGCGGGCCGCCGCCGAGCGCGACCACGGTCGATTCGAGGCCGAGCCGGCAGGGGCCGCCGTCGAGCACCATGGCGGCCCTCTCGCCGAGTTCCGCCGCAGCATGGGCCGCCGTCGTGGGACTCAACCGGCCCGAACGGTTGGCGCTCGGGCCGGCGAGAGGCCGCCTGGCGGCGCGGATCAGCGCCTCGGCCAGCGGGTGCGCCGGCCAGCGGAGCGCGAGCGTGTCGAGGCCGGCGGAGGCGAGCAGGGAGGCCGGACAGTCCGGCGCGCGCGCCAGAACGAGGGTCAACGGCCCCGGCCAGAACCGGTCTGCGAGCCGGCGGGCGCGGTCGTCGAAGACCGCCAGCGCTTCGGCCTCGCCGCGGCCCGCCACATGCACGATGAGCGGGTTGAAGCGCGGCCGCCCCTTGGCCTCGAACACGGCGGCGACGGCGCGGTCGTCGGTCGCGTCCGCGCCGAGGCCGTAAACGGTCTCGGTCGGGAAGGCGACGAGCCTGCCGGCGCGGATCGACCGGGCGGCTTGCTCGACAGCCGCCCCGGAGGTCACGATCCGCCCCAGGCGATGAACCAGGGGTTCGAGAAGCGCGCTTTGCCGTAGAGCAGTTCCGGGCCGTCGTCGATTTCGCGTACCGAGCCGCCGGCGGCCGCCAGCACGGCATGGCCGGCCGCCGTGTCCCACTCGTTGCTGCCGCCGTAGCGCGGATAGACATCGGCCTCGCCGCGCGCGATCAGGCAGAATTTGAGCGACGAGCCGGCGTCGATCTGCCGGGCGACATCGTAGCGCGCGAGGAAGCGGTCGATGTCCCGGCCAGCGCCGTAAGTGCGGCTGACCGTGACCGTGATGCCCGTGCTGGGAAACGGCCGGATGGCTATGCGCCGCCGTCCGCCGCTGTCTTCCATGAAGGCGCCACCGTCCTTCCGGCCGGCATAAAGCTCGTTCGAGGCCGGCAGATAAACCGCGCCCAGCACCGGGCGGCGTTGCTCGATGAGGGCGATATTGACCGTGAATTCGGGAATCTTGCGGATGAACTCCTTGGTGCCGTCGAGCGGATCGACCAGCCAGAAGGGCGCATCGCCGACCTTCGGGACGCGGCCGGCCGCGACGCTCTCCTCGGCCACGACGGGGATATCCGGGGTCAATGCAGCGAGGCGTTCGAGGATCAGCCGTTCGGCCGCCTCGTCCGCCTCCGTCACCTGGCTGCGGTCCGACTTGCGGCGCGCCTGCAGGTCCGGCGCGCGGAACCAGGGCATGATGAACTCACCCGCCTCGCGCGTGATCCGGCAGACGGATTCGAGCAGCTCTTCCCGCATGGGCGCGTTCTCTGCCTCGCCCGGTTCTATCCGGTCCGCGCGTTCAGATGGTGCAGCGGCAGGCCGGCATCCGGCCAGGAGCAGGAGACCAGCTTGCCGGTGTGGGAAAGAGTGATGAAGGCTGTGCGCAGGTCCGGGCCGCCGAAGCAGATATTGGTCGTGTAGGGATCGGGCATCGGCACATGCTCCAGCCCCGACCCGTCCGGCCGGACGATGGAAATGCCGGGGTCCATCAGCGTCGCCACGCAGATATTCCCGTCTGCGTCCACAGCCAGGCTGTCGAGCATGCGGTAGCCGTGCGTCTGGTTCACCAGCCTCCCGCCATGCGGGCTCGGCCAAGGGTGCTTCTTCAGAACGCCCGGCGCCTCGATGTCGAACGCCCAGATGCGCCCGGTCTGGGTTTCGGCGACATAGACCGCCTTGTCGTCCGGCGAGAGGCCGATGCCGTTGGGCGTGATGAGCGGGAAGGCAGCCTCCGTGATGAAGGAGCCGTCGGCGCGGGCGTAGTGGATGCCGGTGCGGTCCCAGGCCCGCTCCCGGTCGCGGACCTTGCCGAGATCGGTGAACCAGAAGCCGCCCTCACCGTCGAACACGAGGTCGTTCGGCCCCTTGAGCCGGCGGCCCTCGCATTCGGTGTAGAGCACCTCGACCGCGCCGGTCTCCAGGTCCACCGCCTCGATCCGGCCGCCGCTATAGTCGCGCCCTTGCCCGACGGGGCGCATCCGCCCGTCCGGCTCGTCGAGCCATTCATTGCCGCCATTGTTGCAGAGATAGACCCGCCCGTCGGGTCCGAGTGCGGCGCCGTTCGGCCCGCCGCCCGGCTCCGCGACGATTTCCTTGCGCCCGTCGGGATGCACGCGCGTCAACGTGCCGCGACGGATCTCGACGAGGAGCACCGAGCCGTCCGGCATGGCGACCGGCCCTTCGGGAAACATCAGCCCGTCCGTGACGGTCCGCAATTCGGTCATGTCGGCTCCGCTGCTGCGGTTCAGGGAAGGCGAAGGCGCTCAGGCGCCCTTGAAGACGGGCCGGCGCTTTTCGAGGAAAGCGGCGACGCCCTCGGCATGGTCCTCGGTCGTCATCGACACGGCCATGTGTTCGCCCTCCCACTGCAGCTGCTGCTCCATCGGCGTGTGGAAGGCGGTGTTGAAGAGCGATTTCGCCTGCGCGTAGGCGACGGTCGGACCGGCGGCCAGACGCTCGGCCAGCGCCCGCGTTTCGGCCTCAAGGTCGGCTGCGGGCACGACACGGTTGACGATGCCGAGTTCGAGCGCGCGCTCCGCGCCGAAGCGGTCGCCGAGCAGGGCCAGCTCCATGGCCTGCTTCATTCCGAGCGTGCGGGCGAGAAAATAGGAGGAGCCGCCGTCCGGGCTCGCGCCGATATGGCAGTAGGCGAGCGTGAAGAAGGCGTCGTCGGCAGCCAGCGCCAGGTCGCAGGCGGCGACCAGACCGAGGCCGAAACCGGCGGCCGCGCCCTGGACGCTGGCGATCACGGGCTTGCGCATCCGGCGGATGGCGAAGATCGGCAGGTGGATGGCATGGATGCCTTCCACGACGACGCGC
>JAJEAZ010000638.1 GCA_022824105.1 Alphaproteobacteria bacterium | reverse complement strand
CGTATGCGGCGAGGAAATCGCGCTGCTGCTGCCGCGCCGCCAGCAGCCGGGCATCGTCCCTGCCGGGAAAGGCGGTCAGCGCCTCGAAGGACACCAGCCGGGCCGCGAGTCCGCCGAGCGCCTCATCGTCGAGACCCGCCGTCGCGGCATCGTCGAGCAACGCCTCCATCGCGCCCTGCTGCGAGCCGAGCTTCAGCAGGTCCTCGACATTGCGCAGTGGCCGGGCGAACGCGCTCCATATGTCGGTGTCCGGGCCGAGCTCCGCCGAGGCGGGCAGGCGGACATCGCGGAGGTCGAGGCCGCAATGGCCGGTCGGGCGCAGGAACTCGACCACACCCGCCTCCGTGCGCGTCAGTCCGGGCGCGTCCGCCGGCAGGAGAAAGGCACCGAACCGCTTGCGCCCGGCGCTCTCGCCCTTGACTGCCACGAAGATCAAGAGGCCGGCCGAGGGGCCGTTGGTTATCCAGGCCTTCTCGCCGTCGAGCCGCCAGCCGCCGCCCGGCAACCTCTCCGCGCGCGCCTTCAGATATTTCGGATGCGCGCCGGCGCCGGGCTCCGAGATCGCGGCCGCCAGCGTGGTTTCGCCCGCGGCGAGGCGGGGCAGCCACGTCCGCTTCTGCACCCCGTCACCGAGGCGGGCGAGCGCGAAATATGAGAGCGTGCAATGCACCTTCCAGGCGAGCATGGCGCCCAGGCTGCGGCCGTGTCGCACCATGTCCCGGCAGCCGTCTGCGAGGCGTTCCAGGTCCCAGCCCGCGCCGCCATATTCTTCCGGGACGGTAAGGCCCAGCAGGCCGGCTTCGGCGAGGCCCCGCCAGAGGTCCGCCGGATAGTCCCCGCGGGAGCGCAGGTCGTCGCGGCCGCGGATCAGGCGGGCGGCCGCCGCCGCGACATCGCTCACCGGCGGTGGATCGGGTAGCCGTGCTCGTCCGACGCGCCGTCGCGGTAGTTCACGATCCGCTTCGGGCTGAGGTGGATGCCCATGAGCCGCATCGGCTTCTCGCCCACGGCGGCGAAGTTATGCCGGCGCTCCGGGGGCAGGGCCACGGTGTCGCCGGCTTCGAGGCGGGTGCGCTCGTCCTCCGCGCCTTCCAGCCAGACATCGCAGCTGCCTTCGAGGATGTGCAGGATTTCCACATAGGGATGCGCGTGCAGCCCCGGTTCGTAGCCGGGCTCGGCCGTCTGGATGCCGACCCGGATGGGAAAGCCGGCCTCCTCGCCGAGCAGGATCGGGTTGTAGAAGGAATCGGGCGCGAACGGCACCGTGTCCGTCTCGGAAAGACGGACGATCTTCGCTTCGGTCATGGTCTCGGACATGGGGCGCATCCTCCTCGGGGCGCATTCTCGCAGGCCCCGCGCTCCGCGTCGAGCCGCCGCAGGCCGGGGGGTTACGGGAGCCCCCTGCGCTTCAGATGCTTCAGCGCCTCGCGCCGGCTCAGGGGCGAGAGGCCGGGGTGGCGTTCGATGAACGCCGTCACCCAGCCGGGGTCGGTCTTCGAATATTCGCGCAGCGCCCAGCCGATGCCCTTGCGCAGGAAGAACTCCGACGAGCCGATGGAGGGCCGGATGGCGTCTGCCAGCAACTCCTTGTCCGTCGCCCGCTTCGCCCGAAGCTGCGCGAGTATGGCGGTGCGCCGCTTCCAGATATCGTCGTCCCCGGCCCAGTCCCGGAGCAGGGCCTTCGCCGGGCGGGGATGGGCGGCGAGCATCGTCCCCATGCCGCGCCCGGCAATCGGGTCCACATAGTCCCACCAGGCGCCCGTCACCACCAGTTCCTCGACCATGGGCGCGCGCGCCGGCTCCAGCCAGCGGGCATAGCGCCCGAGAAGCAGAAGCTCCACCGCCGCATAGCGTTCCTCGCGGTGGGAAGCCCCGCGCCAGAGGTCGAGGACCGCGGCCTGCCATGCGCCGGCGTCCGGCAGCGGGTGCGCCCCGGACATCCGTGCGACGATGCGCCGGCACTGCGGCACGGCCACGCCGAGAAAGGGCATGCCGGACTTCATGTAGGCCTGCTGCTGCGGCGCCCTCGCCGGGTCGGCGGCCTCGCGCAGGGCGGCGACGATGCTGTCTCGAAGGTTCATTTGTCGTCCCCCTATGGTGTCCGCCTCCGAGCCGGGAAGCCGGGGCGAGACAGGCCTCAGGCCCCGGCATGGCGCCGTGCCGAGGGCTACGGGCCCCGCAGCAGGCCGTCCAGCAGATCGAGCATTTCGGCGATTTCCGCATCGGTGACGTTGAGCGCCGGCACGAAGCGGAGCGCGTCGGGGGCGGGCGCGTTGAGCAGCAATCCCTTCGCCAGCGCCTTCTCGACGAGGGCGAAACCGTCGGCCCTCGGATTCAGGTCGAGCGCGAGGAGCAGCCCTCGGCCGCGCACGCCGCCGAGGCCGTATTTCCCGCTCAGCCTCTCCAGGCCGCGCCGCAGCGCCGCCCCCGCCTCGCACACGCGCTCGAGGAAGCCGTCCGCAGTCAGTTCTTCGAGCACCGCATGGCCGACCGCGGCCAGCAGCGCGTTGCCGTTATAGGTCCCGCCCTGGTCGCCGGGCTCGAAGCAACAGACCTCTTCCCGCGCGAGCAGCGCCGCCAGCGGGGTTCCGGCGCCGATCCCCTTGCCGAGCGTCATGATGTCCGGGCGGACGCCGGCATGCTCGAAGCAGAACAGGGCGCCGGTCCGCCCCATGCCGGTCTGGATCTCGTCGAGGATCAGCAGGATGCCCCGCCGGTCGGCCAGGGAGCGCAGGGCCTTCAGATAACCGTCATCGGCGGGCCGGACGCCCGACTCGCCCTGGATCGGCTCCAGCATGACGGCGGCGGTTTTGTCCGTTATCGCGGCTTCGACGGCCCCGATGTCGTTCAGCGGCACTTTCGGGAACCCGGCCACCTTCGGTTCGAACAGCCCGTCCCAGGCCGCCTTGCCCGATGCGGACATGGTGGCGAGGGTCCGGCCGTGGAAGCCGCCGTGGGTGGTGACGATCTCCCAGGCGCCGCCCCTGTGCAGGGCGCCCCATTTCCGCGCGAGCTTGATC
>JAJEAZ010000682.1 GCA_022824105.1 Alphaproteobacteria bacterium | reverse complement strand
CAGCTCGAGCTGGCGGTTGATGTAGTCGCCGCCCACCATGTCGAGGATGACGTCGGCCCCGCCCGCCGCCTCGCGCGCGGCCGCCACGAAATCCTCCTCGCGGTAGTTGATCGCCCGGTCGGCGCCGAGCGCCTCGCAGGCCGCGACCTTCTCCGCGCTGCCCGCTGTCGCCAGCACGGTGCAGCCCCAGGCCTTCGCGAGCTGGATGGCCGTCACGCCGATGCCGCTGGAGCCGCCCTGCACCAGGAAGGTCTCGCCGGGCCGGAGCGCGCAGGCCTGGAAGACATTGGCCCAGACGGTGGCGTAGGTCTCCGGCAGGCCGCCCGCGTCGACCAGGTCCACGCCTTCGGGCACGGCCATGCACTGCGCGGCCGGCACGGCGGTGTATTCGCAGTAGCCGTCGCCGGACAAGAGCGCGCAGACCGGATCGCCCGCCGCCCAGCCCTCGACGCCCTCGCCGAGAGCGGCCACGGTGCCCGAGCATTCCAGCCCGATGATGTCGGAGGCGCCGGGCGGCAGCGGGTAGGAGCCCGCGCGCTGCATGCAGTCCGCGCGGTTGATGCCGGCCGCCGCGATGCGGATGAGCACCTCGCCGGGACCGGGCTTCGGCACGGGGCGGCGTCCGGGCACCAGCGCCTCCGGGCCGCCGGGCACGGGGGTTTCGATCACGGTCATTTCGGCGGGCAATGCGTTGGCCATCTCGGTCCATTCCGGGTAAAGGGCGGGGCCGGGGACACTGCCAAGCGGAGGCCCGCCATGCAAGACGAAGACGAGAAGCCCCGCCCGCCCGGCTACACGCTCGGCGACGATCTCTCCCGGATGTCCGTCGGCGACCTGCAGGAGCTCGCCGCCCGGCTCCGCGCCGAGGCCGACCGCGTCGACGAGGAGTGCCGGCGCAAGAAGGGCGCCATCGGCGGCGCCGCGGCCCTGTTCAGGAACTGAGCCGGGCGTGCTAGCATCGGCGCCGACACCTGAACGCAAGCGGAGGGCCTCGGGCCGTGAGAATCAAGGTCGATCCCGATCTCTGCGAGGGCCACAACCGCTGTTTCGCGCTGGCGCCCGACCTGTTCGAGGTGGACGATTACGGGCTGTCCAGCGCGGTGAATGACGGCGTGGTGCCGCCCGGCCGGGAGGAGCAGGCCCGGCTCGCCATCGACAATTGTCCCGAATTCGCGATTTCAATCGTCGAAGAGGACTGACGGGGGAGGAGCTTATGACCGACGCGCCGGAAACCTGCCCGGTCCGCGACTGGGCGTCCGATTACGACATTTTCGACCCCGATTATGTGCGCGACCCCGCGCCCGTCTGGGACGATCTGCGCGAACGCTGCCCGATCGCCCACACGGAGCGCTGGGGCGGCTCCTGGATGCCGACCCGCTACGAGGACCTGCAGCAGCTGGTCAAGATGGTGCCGGCGCTCTCCTCGCGCTCGGCCGTGGTGGTGCCGCCCTCGCCGGAGCTGCGCGAGGTGCTGGTGGCGGAGGCGAAGAAATACGGCAGCGAGAACCCGCCGATCACCGCCGACCCGCCCGAGCACCAGCCCTTCCGGCGGCTGATCCTGCCCTTCTTCTCGCCGCGCGCGGTGGAAGCGCAGATCCCCTATACGCAGGACCTCTGCAACAGCCTGATCGACGGCTTCGCAGGCAAGGGCCGGGCGGACGCCGCGGCGGACTACGCCCAGCAGATCACGCCGCGCGTGATCGCGCATGTGCTCGGCATCGACCCGGCGCGCGCCGGTGATTTCGTCACCTGGGTGCGCGGCATACTGGAGCTCGGCCAGACGCAGCCGGAAATGCGCATCAAGTATCGCGGCATCATCCGCGACTTCTTCCAGGAGATGGTGACCGAGCGCCGGAAGAATCCCGGCGATGATGCGATCTCGACCCTGATCGAGGCCGAGGTCGCGGGCGAGAAACTGGACGACTACAAGGTCGTCGGCGTCTGCTTCCTGCTGCTGGTGGCGGGCATCGACACCACCTGGAGCTCGATCTCCGCCTCGCTGCTGCATTTCGCGACCCACGCGCAAGACCAGGCGCGGCTCCGGGCCGAGCCGGAACTGTGGCCTGTGGCGGTGGAGGAGATGCTGCGCTTCTATTCGCCCGTCACCATGGGCCGCAAGGTGATGGAGCCGGTGGAGATCGGCGGCGTCGAGATGGTGCCCGGCGACAAGGTGCTGCTCAACTTCCCGGGCGCCAACCGCGACCCGGCGGCCTTCGAGAAGCCCGACGAGGTGATCCTCGACCGCAAGCGCAACCGGCACATGGCCTTCGGCCTCGGCATCCACCGCTGCGCCGGCTCCAACCTCGCGCGCATGGAGATGCAGGTGGCGCTGCGCACATGGTTCGAGCGCATCGGCCCGTTCGAGCTCTCGGACCCGGATGCGGTCACCTGGGCCGGCGGCCAGGTGCGCGGGCCGCGCACGGTACCGGTGCGGTTCGAGGCGGTCAGATAGGCGGCCGCGTGGGCCCGATGCTGAATCCACCACATCTGGGCGAACTGATTCGCGAGAGCATGGACGATTCGGGCTGGAATGTCTCCGAGACGGCTGCGCGCCTCGGTTGCGAGCGCGGAACGCTGTCACGCCTGTTGAACGGCAAGGCGGGTGTGTCGGCGAATATGGCGCTGGCGCTGGAGGACATCGGCTGGGGCACAGCGGATCACTGGATGCGGATGCAGGCGAGCTACGAACTGGCGCAGGCGCGCCGGGACCGGACTGCCGCCTGAGGCGGGGGAGGTTGGACATTGGCCGATAGCGATAGCGAACGCTGCCCGGTGCATGACTGGGCCCGCGACTACGACATTTTCGACCCGGACTATGTGCGCGATCCGGCGCCGGTCTGGCGGGAGCTTCGCGAGCGTTGCCCGATCGCGCATACCGAGCGCTGGGGCGGCTCCTGGCTGCCGACGCGCTACGCGCACCTGCAGCAGATGGTGAAGATGGTGCCGGCGCTCTCCTCCGCCTCGCCGCTGGTGGTGCCGCCCTCGCCGGAGATGATGGAGATCCTGGAGGCGGAGACGGAGAAGCACGGCGAGACCAGCCGCACCCCGCCGATCACCTCCGACCCGCCGCGCCACCGGCCCTACCGGCGCCTCATCATGCCGCTGTTCAGCCCGCATGCGGTGGAGAAGCACATCCCCTATACGCGCAGCCTCTGCAACCGGCTGATCGACGGTTTCATCGCCGGGGGCCGGATCGATGCGGCGGCGGACTATGCGGAGCAGATCACGCCGCGGGTCATCGCGCATATCCTCGGCATCGACCCCGCGCGCGCAGAGGAGTTCGTCGGCTGGGTGCGCGGCGTGCTGGAGATCGGGCTGACCGAGCCGGACGAGATGCTGCGCTGCCGGACCGCCATCCGCGCCTTCTTCCAGGAGATGGTGACCGAGCGGCGGAAAAACCCCTGCGGCGACGCGATCTCCATGCTGATCGACTCCGAGGCCGAGGGCGAGAAGCTGACCGACTACCGGATCCTCGGCATGTGCTCGCTGCTGCTGATCGCGGGCATCGACACGACCTGGAGCGCGATCTCCTCCTCGCTCTACCATTTCGCGACCCACCCGGAGGACCAGGCGCGGCTCCGCGCGGAGCCCGAGCTGTGGCCTGTGGCGGTGGAGGAGCTGCTGCGCTTCTACTCGCCCGTCACCATGGGCCGCATCGTGACGGAGCCGGTCGAGATCGACGGGGCGGAGATGCAGGAGGGCGACCGGGTGCTGCTCAACTTCCCCGGCGCCAACCGCGACCCGGAGGCGTTCGAGCGCGCCGACGAGGTGGTGCTGGACCGCGAGCGCAACCGCCACATGGCCTTCGGCCTCGGCATCCACCGCTGCGCCGGCTCCAACCTCGCCCGCATGGAAATGCAGGTGGCGCTGCGCACCTGGTTCGAGCGCATCGGCGCGTTCGAACTGGAGGATGCGGAGGCCGTCACCTGGGCCGGCGGGCAGGTGCGCGGGCCGCGGCGCGTGCCGGTGCGGTTCGAGGCGGCAGGATAAGCGGGCCGCCGCCGCTCATTCGGCCGGGGCCGCCGGCTCCTCATTGCGGCCGAGATGCAGATGCAGCATGCCTTCAATGCGCGAGACCCGGTCGCCCAGTTCCGCAAGCCGGCCTTCCATACGCTCCATACGGATCTCGATCCGGTCCATGCGGCTCTCGATCCGGTCCATCCGCCCGGTGAGTTCGGCGCGCAGTGCGCGCTGACTCTGCCAGATCAACCCGGCCAGGGCCGCGCCGACCGCCAGTATCGCAATCATTTCAGGGCTCATGGGGGTCCGGTGTCTCGCTTGGGACGGGACGGATCATGCGCAGGCCAAGCTTCACCGGTCAAGCGGGGCTTCCACCGGCCGGCTGCCCACTCCACAGTCATTGCGCTTGCCCATAACGGACAGGACTGGCATTTGAACGGGCGGTGCATACCGCGAGCGGGAGGGACGGCGTCCGGTTCGGTAAACGCCTTGCATATCGCGCCGCCCTCGGCCACAACGGGACAATGGCAGGAACGAACAAGAAACTCACGGCGGCGGTCGAGGCCTATTTCGAGGATTTGCGCCGCATCCGCGCTTCGGGCGGCGCAACGGCCGAACGGTCGAATTACGGACCGCTCAACAACCTGTTGAGTGCGGTCGGCCAGACTCTCAAGCCCAGGGTCTTCTGCATTCAGGAACTTGCCGAACAAGGCGCGGGCCATCCCGATTTCGGCCTTTACGGGGCGAGGCAGGTGCGAAAGGGAGAGCCGCGCGCGGGCCAGCTTCCTGAATGCGGCGTCGTCGAGGTGAAACCCGTCGAGGACGATGCCTGGCTGACGGCGGCTTCGGATCAGGTCAGCCGCTATTGGGGCCGCTATCGGCTGGTGCTGGCGACCAATTTGCGCGATTTTGTGTTGGTCGGCGAGGACGGCGCCGGCCGCCCGGCGAAGCTGGAGACCTTCCGGTTGGCGGAGAGCGCGGCGGATTTCCGGCGCAAGCTGGAGACACCGCGCGCCTTCGCAAGGGAAACGGGCGCAAGCCTCGGCGAATATCTTGCGCGCTCTCTCTCGCACCGGGCGGCGCTTGCCGAACCCAAGGACCTCGCCCGCCTGCTCGCTTCCTATGCCCGTGACGGGCTGGCGCGGGTCGAAGCGGCGGGCGATACCCCTTCGCTCCGGACGGTGCGGTCGGCGCTGGAGGAAGCGCTCGGCGTGCGCTTCGAGGGCGAGCGGGGGGCGCGCTTCTTCCATTCGACGCTTGTGCAGACGCTCTTCTACGGAGTCTTCTCCGCCTGGGTGCTGTGGGCGCGGCAGCGGCCCCCGCCGGCGGGCGGCTTCGACTGGCGCACCGCCGTCTGGCATTTACGCGCGCCGGTGTTGCAGGCCCTTTTCTCGCAGCTTGCCCAGCCCGGCCGACTCCAGCCCCTCGGCCTCGTCGAGGTGCTGGACTGGACGGCCGCCGCGCTCGACCGCGTGGACCGGCCGGCCTTCTTCTCCCGTTTCGCCGAGGGCGAGGCGGTGCCCTATTTCTACGAGCCTTTCCTGGAGGCCTTCGACCCGGCGCTGCGCAGGCAGTTGGGCGTCTGGTACACGCCCCCGGAGGTGGTCCGCTATATGGTCGCCCGCGTGGACCGGGCGCTGAAGGACGATCTCGGCATCCCGGAAGGTCTGGCGGCCGAAAACGTCTATGTGCTGGACCCCTGCTGCGGCACCGGGGCCTATCTGGCGGAGGTTCTGCGCCGCATTGCCGTCAATCTCGAAGGACAGGGCCTCGCCGCTTTGGCAGGCGCGCGGATAAGGGAGGCGGCGGCGGAGCGTGTCTTCGGTTTCGAAATCATGCCCGCGCCCTTCGTGGTGGCGCATTTGCAAGTCGGCCTCACCATGCAGGACCTCGCCGCGCCGTTCGCCGAGGACGGCAGCGAACGCGCCGGTGTGTTCCTCACCAATGCGCTCACCGGCTGGGAACCGACAGACAGGGAAAAGCAGCTGGTCGTCTTCCCGGAACTTGAAGAGGAGCGCGACCGAGCGGAACGGGTGAAACGGGAAAGGCCCATCCTCGTGATCCTCGGCAACCCGCCCTACAACGGCTTCGCCGGCATGGCGGTGGAGGAGGAGCGCGGACTTTCGACTGCCTACCGCACCGTGAAGCGCGTGCGCCGGCCGGAGGGGCAGGGGCTGAACGACCTCTATGTCCGCTTCTTCCGCATGGCGGAGCGGCGCATTGCCGAGAAGACCGGGCAAGGCGTGGTCTGCTTCATTTCGAACTATTCCTGGCTCGACGGGCTTTCCTTCACCGGCATGAGGGAACGCTACCTCGAAGCGTTCGATGCGGTCCGCATCGACTGCCTGAACGGCGACAAATACAAGACCGGCAAGGTGGCGCCGGACGGCTCGCCCGACCCCAGCATTTTCTCGACTGAAGGCGACCCGGTCGGAATCCAGGTCGGCACCGCCATCGCGACGCTGGTGCGCAAGGCGGAGCACAATCCGGCGGAGACGGTGGAATTCCGGCATCTCTGGGGACGGAGCAAGCGCGCCGAACTCACGGCGACGGCCGAAGCGGAGCCGGAGGCGCTCTACGAGGACATGACGCCGGACCTGCCGCTCGGCTTGCCATTCGCGCAAACGGCGTCGAGCGCGGACTGGTCCCGCTGGCCTTCGCTGCCGGAGCTGTTCCCGGTCTTCTTCCCCGGCGTCAAGACCAGCCGCAACGGCTTTCTGGTCGACACCGACCTCGACCGGCTGAGGGCGCGCATTGCGGACTATTTCGACCCGGCGCTGAGTCACGAGGAAATCGGGCGGCGTTACCCTCCGGCGATGAAGGCCCTCGGAGGTTCAGATGCCAGGGCCGTGCGCAATGCCCTGCTTGTGCGCGGCGGGCCGGACGAAGCCGGGTTCGTTCGCCACACATACCGGCCGTTCGACGACCGCTGGCTCTATTGGGAGAAGGACGGTGG
This sequence comes from Alphaproteobacteria bacterium, assembly GCA_022824105.1. Lineage (GTDB taxonomy): Bacteria > Pseudomonadota > Alphaproteobacteria > Bin95 > Bin95 > Bin95. The sequence goes on along the minus strand of JAJEAZ010000682.1, from coordinate 2,971 downwards.
ACTGCTCGACCGTCCAAGGCCGGACTACAGACGGCATGTGTTCGACGGGAATCTCTGGATCGAGGCGCGCGAACGGGACGCCAGGGAGGACTATTCGCGCGGAACCCCGGTCCGCCACCTTGCGGACAATTTCGGCAACGGCCTGTCCAGTTTCTTTTCCGCATGGCTGCGCGACGACGACCTCGGAGGCAATGGCGACGGCGTGCGCCGGGTCAACCTCACGGCAGCCGCGCATTGCTACCTGAAGCGCCTCGGGCTAGGCGCGGAGAACCTGTTCCACCATGTGCTCGCAACGCTGCACGACCCAGCATACCGGCGGGCCAATGCCGGGGCGCTGCGCATGGGCTGGCCGCGCATCCCCCTGCCCGGCTGGCCGGCTGGGGAGGCCGAAGGCGCGGCGGCGGCGCTCGCCGGATCGGCGGCGCGCGGGCGCGACCTCGCCGCGCTGCTGGACCCCGAAACGCCCGTCCCCGGCGTGACGCTGACACCGTTCCGCCCGGAGCTTGCCGTGCTGGCCGCCTCCGCCACCGTAAGCGGGCGCTACATGGAAGGGGACGATTTCGCCGTGACCGCCGGCTGGGGCCACTTCGGCCAAGGTGACGCCGTGATGCCCGGTCAGGGCCGCGCCGTCGAGCGCCCCTTCACGCCGGAGGAGCGCGCCGCCATGAGCGATGCCCTGCCCGCCTTCGGCGAGACGACTTTCGACATATACCTGAACGCCAACGCATACTGGCGCAACGTTCCCGCCGCCGTCTGGAACTACCGCCTAGGCGGCTACCGCGTCCTCAAGAAATGGCTCTCCTACCGCGAGAGCAAGATCCTCGGTCGCCCCTTGAGGATCGAGGAGGTCCAGCACTTTGCGGAGACGGCGCGACGAATCGGGGCGATACAATTTATGACCTTTACTAATCGTTGCTGATCGGGAATAAGGGTAAGTCTCATGTTCTACCATTGCTCTCCATGTTGGCTTGAACCTGGATCGATAATACGACCTGGAAATTATGGCCGTGTTTTGAAAGCCACAGGTGCAAGGCATGCGCATTGGCTCCGTGAACAATTTCTGGAACATGTGCGAACTAAAGAATTTCCTGATAAACCGTCCCGGTTTACTTGTGCTTTTGTTTGTGCCAGCATAGACTCAGTAAATTTCTTCCGAGACAGAAATTGTACATTTGGCGTAATTTACAAGGTTGAATTAGTTAATCCGCACGCAAACAGTCACAAGACCAACTATAATTGCATTAATCCTATCCCCGGGGTCATGGAAGACATGTACGAAGTTGCATTGAATTACTGGAGGGGATCATACTGGCCAAAAGTAGAGGGACTCCCCAACTTGAAATGCGAAGAAATCCTCGTAGAAAGTGGATTGCGTATCGTCGAACAAATTCCGTGATATGCTGTCTCTATCCTTCCCGTAAAGGAGGATAGTCTGTACAGTTCGGGCGAAAACCTTTCAGATTGCGTCGCCTTGGAGGGTGCTTGCGCAGCCGAACTCGGCTCCCACAAGAAGGCTTCCAGCCGTGTTTGCGTAAATCTTCCTCCGCGTCTCTTCGTCCGAACACGCCGGATAGAGATTGACTGCGGCTTCGCGGCCGACCGCCAACCGCCGGTTAAGCCCCCGAGCCTGCTTGACAATGTTCCCTGTATGTGCCTTTCCCGGCGCCACCGCAACATGGGAGCAATGGATATGCCGAGCGCGCTTTCCCTCGACCTGCGCAAGCGGGTGATCGAGGCGTTGGAGGCGGGGATGAACCAGCGGGCAGCGGCGGCGCGGTTCGCCGTGAGCGTGAACACGATCACCAACTGGATCGCCCTCAAGCGCGAACGCGGCGACCTGAACCCTAGGCCCGTGGACCGCATCCGCCCGCTGTCCGCCGACCCCGCGCGGGGGTTCCTCCTCGGCCTTGTGAAGCGGGAGCCCTGCCTTTCCATCCAGGAGCTGCGCGACGCGCTGGCGGCGGAAGGCGTCGCGGTGAGCTGGGGCGCGGTGCAGGGCTTCCTCAAGCGCCACGGCGTCGAGCGGAAGCCGGGCCCCGACCGCCCGGCCTGCGGCGCCGGCTCGCGAAACGCCGGGCCCGCCGCGCCGTCCCAGACCTCCGCGAATAGATTGTCCCCGACGCCCGCAATCAATTGGGAGGGGACGCACTCCTCCCGCGTGCCCGAAACCGGTTTCTGAGCCCAGCCCCTTCGAAAACGGCGCCCCGCCGCCGTCCTGCTATGCCCAGGTCATGCCCCCGCTCTCCCGCTCCGGCAGGCCCCGGATATGGGGCGAGCGCGCGGGAATTCAATCGCATTCAGGAAACAAAACCTCTCCGGGAACCCCCGATGCGCGCCCGCCCGCTCTCAGCCGAGCGCCGTCAGCGCCGCTTCGCGGGTTTCGAAATAGTCGATGACGGAGGTGAAGCCGCCCATGTCGAGGACCGACAGGCATTCCGGCAGGAGGGCGGCGAGCACCAGCCGGCCGCCCTTCTCGTTGCACAGCTTGGCCGAGACCAGCAGGGCGCGCAGCCCGCTGCTGTCCACATAGCCCATGCCCTCGCAGTCCAGCACGACGCGGGTGCTGCCGCGCCCGACGGCGGCGAAGATCCGCTCCGTCAGGATCGGCGCGTTCCTGCCCTCCAGCCGCCCGTCCAGCGTGAGCAGGACCGCCCGCTCCAATTGCCGCTCGGCAATGGCGAAGCCGCGCCCTTCTTCCGCCTCCCGGGGGGTTTCGGCGGCCGGCGCGGCAAGCGCGTCCTCGACGGTTTCGGGGCAGTCGAGGACCATCAGCAGCCCGGTCGCGTCGAGGACCGCCCGGCATTCGGGCCTCAGCCCCGCCACGGCGAAATCGCAGCCGGTCTGGAGGCACGCCCTGGCGCCGAGGAGCAGGGCGCGCAAGCCGGCGCTGCTGATAAAGGCGACCTCGCCGCAGTCCACCACCAGGCGGCCGGGGCCGGTCTTCGCGACGGCGGCGAGCCTGGCCTCCAGG
>JAJEAZ010000476.1 GCA_022824105.1 Alphaproteobacteria bacterium | reverse complement strand
CCTGGAGGCCTATGACAACGGTTGCGACGACGCCATTCTCGCGGGCCCCGACGGCTTCCTCTCGGAGGGGCCGGGCTTCAACGTCTTCGTCGTGCAGGACGGCAAGGTGGCGAGCCCCGACTACAACGTGCTGGAAGGCGTGACGCGGCGTTCGGTGCGCGAGATTTGCGAGCGGGAGGGCATCCCGTTCGAACTGCGCAAGATCCGCCCCGAGGAGCTCGAAGCGGCGAGCGAGGTGTTCACCAGCACCACGGCGGGCGGGGTCATGCCGATCACCGGGGTCAACGGCAAGACCGTCGGAAACGGCCATGCCGGCATCGTCACGAGCCGCATCCAGTCGATCTACTGGAGCGAGCGCGCGGCGGGCTGGCACGGCGTGAGGCCCGCCGACATCCTCGCCGGCTGACCCGCCATGGAGGGCGTCCCCCGCTCTGTGAGGGACTATGACGACGAGTTCGACGTCGTCGTGGTCGGCTACGGTTTCGCCGGGTCCGTCTCGGCGCTGGAGGCGGCGCGCGCCGGCGCGCGGGTGCTGCTGATCGAGAAGACCGGCGTGCCCGGCGGCATCTCGATCTGCTCCTACGGCTCGGTGCGCTGCGCGATGGACGCCGGGAAGGCCCGCAGCTACCTGACCGCGACCAATGGCGGGCGCACGCCGGACGATGTGAACCGCGCGCTCGCCGACGGCATGGCCCTGCTCGAGCCCTATGTGCGCGACCTCGCCCAAGTGAACGGGGCGGAGATCGGCACCAGCGTCGAGGCCGGCAAGGCCGGCGGCAACTACCCCTTGCCGGGCTTCGACACCTTCTACCACACGACCGTTCACGCGGTGCCGAACTTCGATGCGCGCGCGGTCTATCCCTGGGCCAACGGCGCGCCGGGCGGCCCGATGCTGTTCAAGATCCTCGACGACAATCTCGCAAACGAGGACATCGAGGTCCGGCTGAACACGCGCGGCCTGCGTCTGCTGACCTCCGAAGACGGGTCCGAAGTCCGCGGCATTACCGTCCAGGGACGGGACGGCATCCGCCATGTCAAGGCGCGGCGGGGCGTCATCCTGGCCTCGGGCGGCTTCGAGGGCAGCGCCGGGAGGCAGGACCAGTTCTGGGAAGGCCGGCCGGTCCTGCCGGCCGCGGCGCGGCACAACACCGGCGACGGCATCGCCATGGCCCAGGACCTGGGCGCCGAGCTCTGGCACATGTGGCATTTCCACGGCGCCTATGGCTTCCGCAGCGCCGACCCGGACTACCCTTACGGCATCAGGGTCAAGCGGCTCCCCGACTGGCGGCCCGCCGCAAACGGCCAACATGACGACCCCGGCGTGAAGATGGCCTGGATCCTGCTGGACCGGGACGGGCGGCGCTACATGAACGAATACCTGCCCTACACCCACGATACCGGGCACCGGCAGATGCAGCTCTACGACACGGTGCGGCAGGACTATCCGCGCATTCCGAGCGCCATGATCTGCGACGAGAACGGCCGCCGGCTCTACCCGCTCGGCCAGCCCACATCCAACGATGAGGGCGTGAGGCTGGACTGGAGCGGGGACAATCTGGCGGAAGTGGAATCGGGCGCTCTCAAGCGGGCGGACACGCTCGCCGGGCTTGCCGCGGCGCTCGGCCTCGACCCCGCCGCCGCGGAGGCGAGCGTCCGGCGCTGGAACGAGCTCTGCGCGGCCGGGCGCGACGAGGATTTCGGCCGCCCGCCCGGAACCATGACGCCCATCGACACGCCGCCCTATTACGGCGCGCCGATATGGCCGGTGGTGTCGAACACCCAGGGCGGCCCGGTCCACGATACCGGCCAGCGGATCGTCAATGTGTTCGGCGCGCCGATCCCGAGGCTCTATGCGGCGGGCGAGCTCGGCAGCGCCTTCGGCCACCTCTACCTCTCCGGCGGCAATATCGCCGAATGCTTCGTCTCCGGCCGCATCGCCGGAGCGGGAGCGGCGGCGCTGGCGGACTGGGGTTAGGGCGCAATTCGATCCCGCTGAACCGAATGCTCCTCATCGGGTAGCCGCCACCTTTGCCCCCCTTCGTCGCCCCGGACCCCGATCCGGGGCCCAGCCTCAACCGGTTCGGCTCGGTGCGAATGCCGGGAGATGGACCCCGGATCTCCGCTCCGCTCCGTCCGGGGTGACGGTTGCGGGTCCGGCCCGAAATACGGTCCGAGCCCCAACGGTCGCTCAGGCCTCGAAGGGCGCCGGGTCGGCGAAGCGGTCGAGGACGTTTTTCGTGATGCGCGAGATGTTGTTGTCGTAGCCGTTGTGGGACAGGCTGCCGCAATAGGTGATGGAGCCGACGGAGAACACGGCCCCGCCGGCTGCGGTCTCGAAGAAGGCCAGGTTCGAGCGCACCAGCGCCTCGGGCGGCTCGCCCGGCCAGGTCACGAGATGGGTCAGCAGCTCCTCCGGCACGACGACGAAGGTGTCGCCGTGCTTCTCGGATGTCGCGAGCACGATGGTGTTGGGCGGCGAACCCAGGCGGGTGTCCACCCGGTCGAGCTCGAAGCCGGCCGCGCCCCCGCCGGAGAGGCCGAAATCGCCGAGTATGCGGTCCGGCACGCCTTCGAAGATCCAGGCGGCGCGCGGGTCGTCCGCGCCAGGGCCGCGCACATAGTATGAGCCGACGAACTGCCCCTGGGCGGAGAAGCCGACCCCGGCGAGCTTCTGCGGCGGGCGGTCGTTGCGCCGCCAGAGGCCGCCATACTCCCCGTCGAGCGCGTTGTAATACTCGCCCGGCTCCGCCGCCCAGGCGCGGATGCCGCCCTCGCCCCGCCGGATCTCGACGGCGTCCGGCACGGACTCGTTGACCGCCACCCGCCAGTAGAAGCCGTTGCCGCCGAGATAG
>JAJEAZ010000166.1 GCA_022824105.1 Alphaproteobacteria bacterium | reverse complement strand
CTACGACTATGTGCTGATCGATTGCCCTCCGTCGCTCGGCTTCCTGACCATCAATGCGCTTACCGCCGCCACGCGGGTGCTCGTGCCGCTCCAGACCGAGTTTCTGGCCCTTGAAGGCCTTGTCCTGCTGAAGCAGACCGTCGAGGCCGTGCGCGCGGCCCTGAATCCGCACCTGTCCTATGCCGGCATCCTGCTCACCATGTCCGACCGCCGCAACCGTCTCTCGGTGGAGGTCGAGGCGGATGTCCGCGGGCATGCCGAGTTCGGCCGCTTTGTTTACGACACCGTCATCCCCCGCAATGTGCGCGTGTCCGAGGCGCCTTCGCACGGCAAACCGGTTATCGTTTACGATATGAAGGCAAGCGGCTCGCAGGCCTATATCCGCTTTGCAGGCGAGTTCCTGCGGCGGGAGGAGGGCGCCCCATGAGCAGCGACAGACCGGCCCGCCTCGGCGGCGGCCTTTCGACGCTGATCCCCGACGCTCCGGCCCCGGACCGGGACCCGCCGGCAGGAACCAGAATGGTCCCGCTCGACCGGCTTTCGCCGGGCCGCTTCCAGCCCCGGCGGCGGTTCGACGATAAGGCGCTGGACGCGATGGCGCAGTCCATCCGCGAACATGGAATCCTGCAGCCCATCCTGGCGCGGCCTCTGCCCGACGCACCCGACAGTTACGAGATCGTCGCCGGAGAACGGCGCTGGCTGGCCGCCGGCCGCGCCGGGCTCGCGGAACTGCCGGTTGCGGTCCGGGAGCTGGACGACCGGGCTGCGATGGAAGCCGCACTCGCCGAGAACATCCAGCGCAACGCCTTGTCGCCGATCGAGGAGGCCGAGGGCTACAAGCGCCTGCTGGAGGAATTCGGCTGCACCCAGAAACGGCTGTCGATGGTGGTCGGCCGAAGCCGGCCGCATATCGCCAACATGCTGCGGCTGCTCTCGCTGCCGGAGCCGGTTCGCAACCTCGTCGATGACGGGTCGCTGTCCGCCGGCCATGCCCGCGCGCTGCTCGCCGCCGCGGACCCCGTCGGTCTGGCGAAGCGGGTCGTGGCCGAGGAGATGAGCGTGCGCCGGGTCGAACGCCTCGTCCAGGGGCCGACGACGACGCGCCGGAAGCAGGAGGCAGTCAAGGACGCCGACGTGCTGGCGCTCGAACAGGAACTGCGCGACTCGCTCGGCCTCAGGGTATCGTTGGCGCAGAAGGGGGAGGGCGGCAGGCTAACCCTCCATTATCGCAACCTCGAAGAGTTGGACGATCTGCTAAGCCGCCTGCGGCATTAGCCGGCAATTCTCATACGAAGCTTTATCAAAAGCCCGTCCAGGCTGCCGGACTCGATCACGATCGCAGAAAATTCCTCGCGCTGGGCGATGACCATGCTGACTCCTTCGATCACGAGGTCGGTGATCGCGTAGCCCCCGTCCTTGCTGTCCACCCGCCAGTCGAGCAGAACGGGCGCGCCATTGGCGCGCGTCGCCGTCGTGTAGACCATCGACCAGCCCTCGAAATCGCGGACCCCGTCCACCTTGATGTCCAGCCCCGCCAGATCCTCGAACCGGCGCGCATAAAGGCCGGAGAGGTAATTTTCAAGAAGCTTCCGGAATTCCTTTCGTTTGGCCGGCTTCGCCCGCCGCCAGTGCCGGCCCAGCACGAGCTTGCCGATCTTGTCGAGATCGAAATCCCGGTTCAGGACCTCGCGGAACCGGGTCTTGCGTTGTTCGATCGGTATCGACGGGTCCGTCAGTTGCGGGAGGACCGTCGCGGCGAGAGTCCGGATGAAGCCGTCCGCGCCGTCGCTGGCCGCAGCCGGCCCGGCGAGGGCGACCGTGAGGAGGGGCAGGAGAAGGAGGAAGCGCAAAGGGCGCATGGCGGAGGCTCCCCGGATCACTGGGCCGGCCGGCGTTCGAGCGATTGTCCGCCGCGGGTGAAGTCCGGCCGCGGTGGCGGATAGGGATAGGCCTCGCCTTCGCTGTCCGTGCCGCCCTTCAGGTACATTTCCGTGCTGCTTTCGACTTCGAAGGCCCGGCGCTGACGGTAAAGCGCGCGGACAAAGGCGTAATAGTCGAGCGCGTTCGCCTTGAAATCGTCGAGCGCCTCGAGGTTGGTATGCCGGAAGTCGATGGTCGCGACGCCGGAGCGGATCAGTGGCATATGGTCCATATCGGCCCTGCGGAAGGCGATATCCACGGGGTCGGCAACCCCCTGGACAAGCAGGCCGGCGGCGTCGCGGACATTGGAGGGGCCGGCAATCGGCAATACCAGGTAGGGCCCGTCGCCCACGCCCCAGGACGCCAGTGTGCTGCCGAAATCCGTGCTTCGATGGGGCAGGCCCTCTTTCGCCGCGACATCGTACAGACCGGCGAAACCGACCATCGTGTTGATGAAGAAACGCTGGGCCGTGTCTCCGGACCGTCTCCATTCGCCCTGGGCCACATCGTTGACGAAAGTGAACGGCAGCGTCAGGTGGCGGACGACATTGCGCACGCCGCGCCGGACGGGGTCGGGCACGATTGTTCCGTATACGATAGCGGCCGGGCGCAGGATTATCGTATCCAGCGCTTCGTTGATCGCGAAGACCAGCCGGTTCAGCGGCTCAAGCGGATCGTTGAAGGACGGAGGCTGCGGCTCCTCGCCCGCGCTCGACGGAAGCGCCGCCGCCAGACCAAGCAGACAGGCCACCATGCATATGGCCGCCCGGATGCGCAACCGCCCGAGCAGGGCGGGACGCTCGTCTGCGAGGGGCTGGCAGGACCTGCCAATGACATGCTCGAATCGTTCTCGCATCTGCGTTTTTGCGCCCTCCGAGCACATCGCCGAGAGTGGTTAGCATACTACTACAAGGCAGCAAACAGACCAGAGCGGGCGCACAGGTGACAGGCGGGCCGCGCGACCCTATAACGAGTGCGCATCATGTATCGCTCCATTGTCACGCCTCTTCCGCCGACCGCGCGGCGGGAACCCGAGCCTGTCCCGTGACGCTCGCGGTTTCGTTCGAGTTCTTTCCACCGAAGACGACGGCGGGGGAGGGCGGCCTCCGGCGGACCCTGGACGCCCTGGCGCCGCTGGGGCCGCGTTTCGTGTCGGTGACCTGCGGGGCGGGCGGCGGTGGAGGGGGAAGCGCGCACGGGCGCACCGCAGCCGCCGCAACCCGGATTGCGAGCGACACAGGGCTGCCCGTCGCGGCTCATCTGACCTGCGCCGGCGCCTCGCGGGAGGAGATCGACAACACGGCCCGGCGCTACTGGCAG
>JAJEAZ010000089.1 GCA_022824105.1 Alphaproteobacteria bacterium | reverse complement strand
TCGAGATTCGAGGATCGAGCACAGCTTCGTCCGCCGCTGGCATGGGGGCGAGGCGCTGGTGGCGGGCGACCGGCTCCGGCTCCGCCGCTGGCGGGGCGGGGAGCACAGCGAGGCGGCGGTGCGCTCGTCCGGCTGGAGCGGCGGGCGCAATCCGAAGGACATGGTCCGGCTGGAGTGGCTGGCAACCGGCCGGGGCCACGAGGTGCAGGAGGCGGTCGAGGCGATCCCGGCGAAGATGCTCACGGGCATGGACGTGCGCCTTGCGGCCTGGAGCCATGCGGGGCTGCGCGAGGCCGCGCTGGCGCGGGAACGGTCGCAACGGTCGGATGCGTTCCCGGTCGAGTGCCTGCATGACGATCTTGCCGTCGGCGACCTTCTCAGCTGGACGGAGCTGGTTGACCCGGCGCTGGCGGAGGGGCGGCCCCTCGACCGCAGGGAACCGATGGAGGCGGTGCGGTTCGAGGGCGAGCTGGTCCGCAGGACGGCAGAGGAGAAGAGGCTGGAGGACCGCTGCACGGTGAACGTGACCTGGCGTTCCGACGGCCGGCCCTGCGGCGAGCGGCGGCTGGCGCTGGCCGCGCTCACCGGGCGGGGCTGCTGGCGCGCCCTCTGGCAGGTGGAGAGCCGGCGGCGTACGGAGCTGCGCGTCCAGACCCTCGAGCTCCGGATGAGCCGACGCGTGCTGCTGGAGCACGGTCTGCACATGAGCATGAAGCTCTGACAGGCGGGACCCATGGCGCTCGAACTGGTAACCAAGCCCCATCTGGACTGGGTCCGCACGCTCTCGCCGGCCGAGGAAGAGGCCTTGCGCGCGGTCAAGGCCGGCAAGGCGGACGAGACGCAGCACACGGCCTGTCTCGCGATGCTGAATGCCGCGCGCGATGCGGACCGCTGGATTCTCTGCGACTGCCGCGAGGAAGAGGGCCAGTGGCCGGTCATCGTTCCGGTCCGGCGGACGCGCGCACGGTTCGCGCTCTCCAACCGGCCCGACACCGAAGAGCCGCATGCCGGGGACTGCGTGTTCGCCCGCGGCGAGACCGGCAACCGCGCCGGCGGCGGCGCCCGGCCCGCCGTCTTCGACGACATGTTCGACCCGTTCCCCGACGGCGAAACGTTTGCCGAGGACGAGCCCGCCCCGGCGGCCGGGGACCGGTGGGGGTTTGCGGGTCTCTCGCACGGACGGCCGCCGCGCACCGTGTCCGCCATGCTGCATACGCTGACGGATGCCGCGCGCCTCAACATGCTCGCGGTCGCGGACGGGTTCTCCTCCGAGCGGCAGTGGCTGGCGGAGATCGAGCGCGCGGCGGGCGCGTTCCGGCTCGCGCCCGGCGTGCCCATGCCGGCGTTCCTGTTCACCGACCCGGCCGACTGGCGCTCCGGAGAGGTCGCGCGGAAGCTGGAGGCAGCCGAGCCCGATTGGCCCGAACGCCACAAGCCGTTCGCCCTGCTCTGCTGGACGGCGCGCGACGTGGACGGGACCGGGATCAACAGGGCCCATCCGCGCCTCGGGCAGGTCGAGGTGCGGTCCAGGGTGGCTGCCCCGGAGGTCGGGCGGAACCGGGTGCCGGGGCCCTGGCTGTTCCTCGGGCTCGTGGCGCGCTCGGAGGACAGCCGGCAATGGGAATGCCTGAGGGCCCGCGCGCAGCCCGTCGTGTCCACCCTCTGCCCGGTGCCGGTCGACTCCCACGCCGAACGCCGCGCGCTCGGCACGCTGCGCCGCCTGGTGCATAGCCTGGAAAACGATCCCGGTCTTCGCGAGAAGCTGGGCGGCGCCGTCCGCGCGGAGCTCGAGAAGCCGCTCTTCCGGTTCGAGACCGCCGGCGGGCCCTGCCTGCCCGACTTCCTGCTCACCGTTACCCGTCCGGGCGGGCGCGGCCACACGCCCGGCCGCCCCGGCCCGCGCGGCGCCGACGGCCGTTACGACCCCGGCGGCGTCGCGCGCTACGTCGTCGAGGTCATGGGGTTCGACGATGCCGAATACGAGAGCGGCAAGGTGGACATGCACCGCCGCATGCGCACGCTCGGGCGCCTGTTCCGCATGGAGGCCCCGCAGTTCGACTCCCGCCGCAACCCCCTGCGCCACCAGCGCGAGAGGATCGCCGCCGATATCAGAAACGACATGCTCCGCCGATGGGCCAGGAAGTAACGCCGTCTTTCCCTTGATCCTCTTCGGGCCCTGTAAATCCGCTCATAACCCCAGACTACAAGGGATTCGGCGAGGCACGACCATGCTCAACTGCCGGATTTAGGTTCAGTCCATCACCCGTGGCTGCTCGCCGGAATCAGACCTAGGCAGTTAAGTTGTAGCTTGTAATCCTGTACAATCCTGAAGGATGGAACGTTTCGGGATGGACACGATGGGACGGACGTTCGTCGTAAGTCTTTGTTTCGCGTTGCTCTTCGCGACGACGTCCCACGCCGAGAGCAATCGGCTCAACATAAGGCCGATGGCCCAGCAGACGCCGGTATGGTGCTGGGCGGCAGTAAGCGAAATGGTTCTCAAGCACTATCGATTCCCGAACCTCAATCAGACCGGCAACTACCAGTGCGGCATCGTTGGTTCGCTGGGCGGGATCTGCGTGGCAAACTGCGGCGCCTGCGTCACGAGTATCGGATCCACGTTCCAGATGTCCAACGTGATCGCAAACTACCAGAATCTGAGCGACATCTACCTGCCGCATCATCAGGGCCGATATTTCCACGTTTCACCCGTGGGTCGACTGTCGCCGAGCGAGATCGCCGCCGAAATCGGCGAGGGCGACCCGGTGGTGGCCGGCATCTCGCCAAGCGGCATGGGGGCATTGTATCCACCGGGCATGTCGGAACACGTCGTACTCGTCGTCGGCTACCACAAGTCCAGTTCAGGCTTCCGAGTCCTGGTGAACGACCCGATGCCCTATGCGTACATGGGCCACAATCCGTATTTCGCTACCGGCGCCAGGCAAACTCGTCCGGGCCAGTACTTGATCGACTACGGCACCTTCGTCCACCATCTCGCCTACAAGGATTCGATCTATTTTGACTAGCGATAATGATAGCCAGACATCCTCGATGTCGATCGAGGATCGCCTTGATCGCTTGGAACGGGAACGCTCAGACCGGCACCGGCCTTGGTATAAGCGGGCGTCGGACGTCTTCAGCCTCCTGGCAGTTGGCATTGCCGCAGTCTCCATTGTCATCTCCTTGATATCCCAGAGTGAGCAGGCCGCCGACGAGGATCGCAGGCATCTCTCGGCCGTCTTCAACGAAATCGGAAATGTGAACACCGAAATGGCGAGACTGCTTGCTCTGCCAATCGGCGAAAGTCAGAAGGAATTCGCCAAATACGCACTAAACAACCAGCTCTGGGCGCTGCTACAGGATGCGGGTCGGCTGGCGGAGAAATTCAAGAATGAACTCGAGCCGTTGGAACTGCTTGTACTCGGTGCTGGCTTTGCGCAGATTTCCGAGCTTGATCGCGCGGAACGTCATATCGCCGAGTTTCTGCAGGCCGACGTGAGTCCAGTACAACGAGCGGCGGCATACCGGAGCCTTGCGAGCCTCATCGTGATGAAGGGCAGGGGATACTTCGGAGCGGCGCACGACAATTTCCGCAAGGCAATTGCAGCCCTCGAGGGAACGACAAGCGTGCATGCCGGCCTTGAACGTGCGAACACCCATATCTTGCAGGCGCGTATCCATATAGCCGAGCACAAGTTCGACGACGCGCGAACGAGCCTCGGCGAGGCTTGGTCCGCCATTAGGGCCCTGCCCTGCATGGAGGACTTGGCGTATTTGGTCGAGGCGGTACGACGTTACGCTAAGGTGATTCAGGCTCCGGAGCCGCAGCCGAGCGAACCGTGCGTCTTCATCGACGGTCCTTCACAAGGTGCGTCCGTTGATCGGTTGACTGGCAGATTTCGAGCGGCCGACGGCACCCGGGCGGAAATTGCTCTCCACGGGACTCAATTACGGGTCCGCCTGCCGCGGGAGAGTCACGACCTCCTGCAAGTCCGCGAAGGAATGTACGAGATGAAGGGATTGCCCGGGTACTTCGTTCTCTTCGGGGAGTTCAGGAACGAGAGGTTCAATACCATAACGTTCTACCAACCGAACGGCGTATTCGTCGCGCATCGTGTCTAAATGCACGCCAAAGGTCCTGACTGAGCGGTTCGATGCGTACCCGATGGCAAACCATCCTCAACCTCCGGAGACAATGCCGCGACACTACCTACAGGTTAGCAGACCAGTCGTGAGCAAATTGTGTCCAAATCGGCATGAATAGTGTGTGTTTCAGGGATGCCGCCGGCAATTTTTCCCCGACTGCAGGCGTGCGAAGGAATCCGGAACGCACATTCTTCCCAGCAAAACTGGACGAAGTCGATCAAATACCGGTGCCCGGACTCGATACGGGCTCGGCCCCGACCGGTTCAGCCTGGCGGGAAGGCCGGGAGATGGCCCCACGCCTTCGAGGCTGCGAAGAAAGGGGCGGGGACGACAGTTCGAGACAGGCGGGATCCGAGGCGACGAACAACAAGACCGGATGCCGCCCGCATCAGGCTGCCATTTTAGTTAGAAGCAATCATGCTCTAGAGATTGAACAGTCCCTGCCGCGGGGACCGCTTGCGGTCGGGTTGTGTGTCGAGGCGCTCGGGTTCCGGCTCTGCCGGCGGCGTGGGCTTGGGCGCTTCCTCCGGGTCCGGGACGAAGGCGGCCACGATCACCGCCGCGCGGTCCTCGTCGAAAACCGTGCGAAGCAACTCCATTGCGTTCTCGCGCCGGCCCTGCCGGACCATCGCCCTGAGCGGTTCCTCCAGCATCGCGCGGATGTCGTCCCGGAACTGCGACAGCGCCTCCTCGTCCGCAGCATCGAGCCCGCGCGCCAGTTCCGACACGCCATCCGAGAGGCCGCGCTGACGCTCGGCGTCCAGAACCAGCGGCCGTGCCCTTTCGCCCTTCGGCGACAGGTCCACGGTCAGCGCGCATTCGGTCCACCAGGCCGACGCCGACATGCCGGCACCGTCCGCGCCTTCCCGGACCAGTTGCCATTCCTCGTCGGTGCAGCAGATCGTGTGCGTCACCCGGTTCTTCCCGGCGGAGTGTTTCTTCATGCCGCCAACTCCCCTTCGGCGAGACGTCGGAACCGGACCGCCTCGCGCAGCAGTACCGCCGCCTCCCCGCCCTCCGGCGCGCGAACCGTGATCCGCCCCGACGCCAGCAGCGCCTCCACCTCCGCATGAAGGCGCTCCTGTTCCTTGCCGGTCAGCACAAGCGGATGGCCGGGCGGCGCGGAGGGCTCGGGTTCGGTCCCGAGCGCGCGGCGGCAGCACTCGATCCCGAAGCGGGAGATCGACATCTTCGCCGCCTTCGCCCGCCTGCGGATTTTCTCCCACCTCTCGGCGGAGCAGTAGATGCAATGCTGTTTCACGAGCTTCACGACAACGGTCCCTTTCTCTCGATTGCGGTCTCGGCGCCGAGCCAGGCATCGACCTCGGCGGAGACGGCTCGCAGGATATCCGAGCCCCCCTGCACCTCCATGCGCATCGCCTCCAGCCGTTCGAGAACCAGCACCGCCCGGACGAGCCGGTCCACCACCGACGGCGGCAGACCCGCAGCTGCCGGCGGCGAGCCGACGAGGGCACGCATGACGTAGTCGGAGATGGACAGGTCGGCCGCTTTGGCCTGCGCGTGAATATCGGCCCACTCGGCATCCGTCGCCATGATGCCGCGCTGCCTTCTCTTCTCCCCCGAGGGCCTCACCGCCATGCGTCATCCTCCTGGCCGAGGGTCAACAGGCATATATGACGAAGTGCATTTTCCTTTAATTGAAGAGCTTTTATCCACATGATCCCATATCTCCCATTTCCCAGCCTCATGGTATATATAATAACCTATCGAATTGAATCCTATAGGTCAATATTTCCTGTCATCATGCTATCATCACGCCTTCAGACACCTTAGATTCCTTTGCCTGCATTTCGATTCCTACACCCATATGCATTTTTCTTCCAAATTATACCAGCCGATCATATATCCCTGTGCCTCATCATTATATAGTTGACAGGCATCATAACTCGTTCTATATCAGTAGTAGAAACGGAGGTCTATCGAACATCATGTCAGTAGTGTTGAATCACTGAGCTTATTGAGATTCTGCTACACATCCCGTTTTGCCTTGTATCCGGTGCGCCTGCCGGCCGGGCTATGCCCTTTTCGTCGCCCCGGCCCCCGAGCCGGGGTCCATCCCTGACTCGCGCCGCCGCCGCAGCCGGTGGAGAACAGGCTCAGCCGCCGAAGCCGCCGCGAGGACCGAGGCTGGGCCCCGGCTCGGGGGCCGGGGCGACGGTTGGGGGCGTGTGTTGCGAAGCCGCGGAAGACAAGTATGTGAGTCCGTCCGCCGCGGTCAGGCGGCCAGCGGGGCGTAGTCGTCCAGCAGTTTGAGGGCGTCGTCGCGGCTCATGTCGGGGATCTCGAACAGCACGCGGTCATAGCCGGCGTCGCGGCAGGCGGCGAGCTTGTCCTTGTCCGGCGGGGCGCGGAACA
>JAJEAZ010000165.1 GCA_022824105.1 Alphaproteobacteria bacterium | reverse complement strand
CGCACATGGCTGTTGAAGTCGCAATAGGGGCATTTGGACTCGCAGAACGGCCAATGCACATAGACGGCGAAGCCCCGGCCGGTCATGGAAAGCAGGCCGCAGCGAGTTTCTCGAAGGCCCGCGCCCGGTGGGTGATGCGCGCCTTCGCTTCGGGGGCCATCTCGCCGAAGGTTTCGTCATGGCCGTCAGGCACGAAGATCGGGTCGTAGCCGAAACCGCGATCTCCGCGCGGCGGCCAGATAAGCCGGCCCTCCACCCGGCCCTCGAAGCACTCGACATGCCCGTCCGGCCAGGCGAGCGCGAGCGCGGCGACGAAAGCGGCCTCGCGCGGGCGGTCGCCCAGCCGGTCATGGACTTTCGCCATGGCGCGCGAGAAATCGCGGTCGGGCCCGGCCCAGCGGGCGGAGTAGATGCCCGGCGCGCCGTCCAGCGCGGCCACGGCGAGGCCCGAATCGTCCGCAAGCGCCGGCAGCCCGGCTTCGGCTGCGGCATGTGCCTTGAGTTCGGCGTTGGCGAGGAAGGTCGCGCCGGTTTCCTCCGGCTCCGGCAGGCCGAGCGCGGAGGCCGCCACGCCCTCGATGCCGTATGGCTCGAGCAGTTCGCCGATTTCACGCACCTTGCCGGCATTGTGGCTGGCGATGACAAGCTGCTTGCCGTCGAGCCTCCGGGTCACGGGGCGAGCGCCCGGCGTTGCGCCTCCGCGAGCCGGGCGCAGCCGGCTTCGGCAAGGTCGAGCAGGGCGTCGAGGCAGGCGCGGGGAAAGGCCGTCTTCTCGGCCGTCGCCTGCACCTCGACCAGCGCGCCGGAGCCGGTCAGCACGAAATTCGCATCCGCCACCGCCGTGCTGTCCTCGGCATAGTCGAGATCGAGCACAGCCGACCCCTGCCAGAGGCCGCAGGAGATGGCGGCGACCGAGTCGGCCAGCACCGGCTTCTTCACTGCGCCGATGCGCTGCAGGTGCCGGCAGGCGAGCGCCAGCGCCACATAGCCGCCGGTGACGGCTGCCGTGCGCGTGCCGCCGTCGGCCTGCAGCACGTCGCAATCGATGCGGATCTGGATCTCGCCGAGCGCCTCCAGGTCCGCGACGGCGCGCAGCGAGCGGCCGATCAGGCGCTGGATTTCCTGCGTGCGTCCGCTCTGGCGCCCGCGCGCCGCTTCGCGGTCGGTGCGCTCATGGGTCGAGCGCGGCAGCATGCCGTATTCCGCCGTGATCCAGCCGCGTCCGCGTCCGCGCAGCCAGGGCGGCACGCGGGTTTCCACCGAGGCCGCGGCGAGCACGCGCGTCGAACCGAAGCTCGCAAGGCAGGAGCCTTCCGCATAGGGCGCCCAGCCCGGCTCCAGCACGACATTGCGGAGTTCGTCGGGGCGGCGTCCGGAGGGACGGGCGGGTTCTGTCATGGTTTGTTGCTCGCTGCTCGTGGCCCGGCGCCCGGTTGACGCCTGCCCGCCGGGTTCCTAAATCCTCCCGGCACCGCTTGGAAGAGTCTTTGTTGCATGGCCGGCTCGCCGGGACTTGCCGATCTCGACGAACGCTCGCGCGAAGTCTTCGGGCTGATCGTCGATGCCTGGATGGAAACGGGGGAGCCCGTCGGCTCGCGCACTTTGGCGCGCAAGCTCGGCAGGCCGCTCTCGCCCGCGACGATCCGCAATGTGATGGCGGACCTTCAGGATCTGGGCCTCCTGTTCTCGCCGCACACCTCGGCCGGGCGGCTGCCGACGGACGGAGGCCTGCGCCTCTTCGTGGACGGCATCATGCAGACCGGCGGCCTGACCGACAGCGAATGCGCGGACATCGAGGCGCTCTGCGCCGGGGCCGGCATAACGCTGGAGCAGAGCCTGGAGCGCGCCAGCCGCCTGCTCGCCGGCCTCACGCGCCATGCGGGGCTGGTGGTCGCGCCGAAGCGGGCGCAGCGGCTGAACCATATCGAGTTCGTCAATCTGGGCGAGGGGCGCGCGCTTGCCGTGCTGGTGGACGAGACGGGCCAGGTCGAGAACCGGATGCTGGCCCTGCCGCCCGGCCTGCCGGGGGATGCCTTGCAACGGGCCTCCAACTATCTCCAGTCCCGCCTTTCCGGGCGCACGCTGGACGAGGCGTTGCTGGAAATCCGTGCGGACCTGGAGACGCACCGCGCGCAGATCGACGAGCTGGCGCAGAGCGTCGTCGAGGCCGGGCTTGCCGTCTGGGCCGGGGAGCGCAGCCACGATGGCGGGCGGCTGATCGTCACCGGGCGCGCGCGGCTTTTGGACGACGTGCACGCGGTCGAGGACCTGGAGCGGCTGCGCGGCCTGTTCGACGCGCTGGAGACGCGCGAGAACATCCTGCGCCTGGTGGAGGCGGCCCAGACCGGCGAGGGGGTGCAGATCTTCATCGGGGCGGAGAACACGGTGTTCAGCCAGACGGGCATCTCCATGGTGGTCAGCCCCTATCGCGACGGGCAGGAGCGTGTCGTGGGCGCCATCGGCGTGCTGGGCCCGACCCGGCTGAATTATGCCCGCATCGTGCCGATGGTGGACTATACGGCGCGGGTGATCGAACGCATGCTGACTCCCGAAAGAGGGTGATAGGAATGGTGGACGGAGAGCGCAAGCCGGAGACGGAAGAGTTGCCGGAGGCGGAGCCCGGGGCGGACGGGGAAGCGCCTGCCGACGAGGCCGCGCCCGCACCCGGGGCGACGGACGGGGAGGAGGCGGGCGAGGAAGCGCTCGACCCGCTCGCCGAGCAGGCGGCGCGCATCGCCGAACTGGAGGCGGAGGCGCAGACGCTCAGGGACGAGCGGCTGCGCGCGCTTGCCGAGGTCGAGAACATGCGCCGGCGCAGCGAACGCGAGCGCCGGGAGGCGTCGCGCTACGGCGCAACCGCACTGGCGCGCGATCTCCTCGGGGTTGCCGATAATCTGCGCCGCGCGCTCGCCAGCGGCGGCGGCGACGGGCTGCTGGAGGGGGTGGAAATGGTGGAGCGCGAACTCGGCGCGGCCTTCGCCCGCCACCATATCGCGCGCATCGAGGCCGAGGGCGAGCGCTTCGACCACAACCGCCACCAGGCGATGTTCGAGATGGAGACGGCCGACGCCGAGCCCGGCACGGTCGTCCAGGTCGTCCAGGACGGCTACCTCCTCCACGACCGCCTGCTGAGGCCGGCGATGGTCGGCGTCGCCAAGGCGCCTGCCGCAGAGAAGGAAGCTGCGTCGGCGAACGAGGAGACGCCGGAGGTCGAGGAGCCGGAGTGACCGGACAGGAAGTGGAAGGTCGAAGCCTCGAAGCTAAGGCAGCCGGGGCCTTCCCTCAGACAACCCGCCACTGCACCAGCGTATAGGGCGGCTCCGCCTCCTCGTGGTGCTCGAAGACGGCTTCGACCTCGGCGCCGATGCGGACCTCCTGCATGGGGTCGCCGAGGAGATTGCCGACCATGCGCACATTGCCGGCCCCCGGCAGTTCCACCAGCACGACGATGTAGGGATCGCGGCCCCTGAGCGCCGGGTGCACGGGATGGTAGTTCCGCTCCCATGAATAGATGCGGCCCCGGGGCCGGATTTCCACCCAGCCGACATCGAAGCTCCGGCAGGCGTGGCAGCACCATTCCGGCCCCCATTGCCAAGCCCCGCAGGCGTTGCAGCGCTGCACCATGAGCCGCCCCTCGCGCGCCGCCTCCCAATAGGGGTCGCTGAGTTCGTCCGCGAGCGGGCGGGGCATTCCTTCCGGCAGGTAGCTCACAGCGCGGCCTCCGCCCCGAACACGGAGCTGCTGACGGGCGTCACCATCGGCCCGGAGCCGACGACCGAGATTTCCGCGCCCTCCACCTGGTTCGGAGACTGGCCGCGGATCTGGCGCACGGCCTCGATGTTCAGTTCCAGCCCGTGCATGTAGCACTCGGCGAGGTTGCCGCCGCTGGTGTTGAGCGGCAGCTTCCCGCCGTCCGCGCGCAGATTGTCGAGGGTGAGGAAGTCGTTGGCCTCGTCGGCCGCGAAGAAGCCGTGCTCGACCAGGCTCATCAGCACGCCGCCGGTGAAATTCTCATATGACTGCGCGACATCGACATCCGAGGCCCTGATGCCCGCCATGGCGAAGGCGCGCGGGGCGACGGTGGTGAAGCTCGACGTTCCGTAGAGCGGCGCATTGTGGACCGGCGCGCCGTTGCGGTATTCGGAGCCGGCGGCCGCGCCCAGCAGGTAGCAGGGCCGGTGCGGCAGGTCGCGGGCGCGCTCGGCCGCCACCAGCAGGATGGCCGCCGCGCCGTCATTCTCCTGGCAGCAGTCGAACAGGCGGAACGGCTCGGCGATCCAGCGCGAGGCGTCATAGTCCTCCTCGGTCAGCGGCCGGCCGTACATCACCGCGCGCGGGTTCTGCTGGGCGTGGTGGTAGGAGGCCATGGAAATCGCCCGGAGCGCCGAGCGCTCGATGCCATGCTCATGGGCGAAGCGCTGGTAGCGCATGGCGTATTTCTGCGCGGGCGACATGACGCCGTAGGGCACGGTGAAGGCGTCGTGGCCCGCCGCCGCGCCGCCGGCCGCCGCTTGCCCGAAACGCTGAAACTGTCCCTGGGCGAGCGCGCGGAACACGACCACGCAGCGCGCATAGCCGCAGGCGATGGCCGCGGCCGCATTCGCTATTGCAGCGGAGCCGCCGCCCCCGCCGCCGCCCCACTGCATGTTGGAGAAGGCGAGCTCCCGGCAGCCAAGCGCGGCGGCGATGCGCGAGGGGTCGTTACGGTCGTTGGAATAGGAGGCAAAGCCGTCGATCTCCGACGGGTCGATTCCGGCGTCCTCGGCCGCGGCCAGGATCGCCATCAGGGCCAGCTTGAACTCGGCGTGAGGACTCTGGCTGTGCTTCCAGTAAGTCGTCTCGCCGACCCCGGCGACCGCCACCCTGCCCCTGATCGTGAACTCGCCCATGGCGCCGCGCCTCTTTTCGACGGTGCGGAGCCTAAGCGTTTCCGCACTGGGTGGAAACGCCCTGCCGACCCCGCAATCCGCCGCATTTGCAGGCCGGGCGAAGGCGGCTAGGGTCCCGCCGACTCGGAGAAGAGGACTGCCAAGCCCATGCCGGAGAACAGAACCGTCGCCCGCCTGCTGGTGGAAAGCCTGGAGGCGCACGATGTGGACCGCGTCTATTGCGTGCCCGGCGAGAGCTATATCGGCCTCACCAGCACCATGGTCGAGCGCAACTCGATCCAGGTGGCGGTCTGCCGGCACGAGGCGGGCGCGGGCTTCATGGCCGCCGCCGACGGGCGTATGCGCGACCGGGCGGGCGTCGCCATGGTCTCGCGCGGCCCCGGCCTCGCCAACGGGCTGGTCGCCATGCACACCGCCCTTCACGACGCGACGCCGCTGGTCATGCTGATCGGACAGGTCGAACGGCGCGACATGGGCCGCCTCGCGCTCCAGGAGCAGAACTATTCCCGCCTGCTCTCCGACATCTCCAAGGACGTGATCGAGGTGAACGAGCCGGAACAGGCCTCGGAGGCGATGGCGCGCGCCTTCCACCTCGCCGAGTCCGGCACGCCGGGGCCGGTGGCGGTGATCCTGCCGGAGGACATTTTCGACGAGGAGACCGAAACGCCGCTCGCCCCGCCGCGCCCGCGCCCGATACCCGCTCCCCGGCCCGATGACGTGGACGCGCTGATCGCCATGATCGAGGCGGCCGAGCGCCCGCTGCTGCTGGCCGGCGGCGGCGCGATGGCGGATGCCGTGCGCGACCCCGCGCTGTTCGGCGACCTTGTGCGCCTCTCGGAAAGCTGGGTGCTGCCGGTCGTGCCGACCCACCGCCGGCCGCAGCTCTTCGATTACGACCACCCCAACCACGGCGGCTATATGGGCATCCGGGTGCCGAAGGAGCTGCTCGACGAGATGAAGCGCTCCGACCTGATGATCGCGCTCGGCGAGCGGCTGACCGACAGCGTCAGCCAGTCCTACACCTTCCCGACCGCGCCGGAGCCGCAATTGCCGCTGGTCCACATCTGGCCGGACCCGAACGAGATCGGCCGCGTCTGGCGGCCGGCGCTCGGCATCGCCGCGAGCCCGCACGAGGTCGTGAAGGCGCTGCTCGCCCGGCCGGCACCCGCCGACGGTGAACGCCGGCGCAGCTGGATCGACGGGCTGCACAACACCCACCGCCGCCTGCTGGAGCGGCCGTGGGAGGCGCGCGAGGACGGGGTGAACTTCTCGGCCGTCGTCGCGGAGATCGGCAAGCATCTCGCCCCCGACGCCACGGTAACTTCCGATGCCGGCAATTTCGCGACTTTCCTGCACCGGCATATCGGCTTCCGGCAGGGCCAGGTGTTCCTGGCCTCGGTGGTGGGCGCGATGGGCTCGGGCATGCCGATGGCGGTCGCCGCCGCGATCCGCCGGCCGGGCACGCAGGTGGTCGCCTTCATGGGAGACGGCGGCGCGCTGATGATGGGCAACGAGCTCGCCACGGCCTGCCAGTACGGCGCCTGCCCGATCGCCGTGATCGCCGACAACGGCATGTACGGCACCATCGGTATGCACAGCCATATGCGCTATCCGGGCCGCCCCTTCATGGCCGGCACGCGCCTCACCAACCCCGATTTCGCCGCCTGGGCGCGCTCCTTCGGCGCGGAGGGCATCACCATCGAGGCGGAATCGCAGGTGGCGGATGCGGTCGCGCAGGCCTTTGCGGTGCGCTCGCGCCCGGTCGTGCTGCATGTGCGCGCCTCGCCGCTCCAGATCAGCGCCTGGCAAGGCTACGAGGACGGCGACCGGCTGCCATAGGTGTAGGCGGCGGGGCTTGCCGGAGCGGACGGCTTGCGATACTGCTTGGGGCCTCTTCGGGGAGAGGCTCGCGTGACCGGGGCCGCATTCGACACATTGGAAGCCGCGCGCCGCCTGCGGGACGCCGGCCTCAAGCAGGAACATGCCGAGGCCATTGCCAGCATGGGGCGCGAAGCGGCGCAAGCGGACCGCGAGGAGCTTGCAACGAAAGCGGACGTGCATGCGGTCAAGGCAGACGTGCATACGGTCAAGGCGGAAGTGCATACGGTCAAGGC
>JAJEAZ010000116.1 GCA_022824105.1 Alphaproteobacteria bacterium | reverse complement strand
ACGGCCACGGTCATGAAGGCGGCGAGGAACATGGCCGCCTGGAGAAGCTGTCCCCACATGCGCAGCCCGTGGAACACGGTCTGCCCTCCCCTGAGCGTGCTGCCGCCCATCCCCCTCATGTCCGTCCTCCCCGTCCCGTCCCGACTTCCGGTCCCTGGGCCGTCGCGCATGACCGGATTCTCGCAACGCGCCGTGTGCAGCCTCGCGGCATGCCGCCGCCGAGGTCGTCGATGCCACCCGTTCGGGGCTTCCCCGCCGCAGCGCGCCGCTCCGCCCGGAGCCGGAGTCCGGCCGGTGGCCGGGCGAACGGAGACGGGCCGGAGGCGGCGCGAGCCGGGCCACGAATGGCCGCGGATGCGCTCGCCTGCGGATCCGCCTTCCGGACCGGCCCGCAGGACAGGAGGACATCGACATGACAAGGCCATCGAGAACGCCCCACACGCTGCCCGGGATCACCTGCACGGAGCGCCTGGCCGTGCTCGCGGGGCCCGCCCTCGCCGCGACCTGGACGGCGGTCGCGGCCGTCCTCGGGACCGGCATGGAGATCGCGGGCATCCTCTCGCTGGCCGCCATCGGCTGGACCGTCGTCTCCTCGCTGGCCCTCGCGCTCCGGCGCGGGATCCGCCGCGGCGACTGGTCCGCCTTCCGGCACCGCCGCCTTCCCGACGGTCGCGACGAACGCATCGACGCGGCGACGACCTCGGGCCAGTACGCGCACCTCGAGATCGCCGAGGAGCACGAGCGGCTCATGCGCGACGATTGAACTCCCGGCGCTTGCCCTGCACGTCAAGGCAAGCCCCGGGCGACGGTCCTTGCCGGCCGCGGCATCGGCGAGGAATTCACGACTTCGCCCGCGCTCACAGATGTCGCCTGCGCTGCCTCCGAGCCGTGCCGGCACGCACGTCCGCACATCGCCACGGCGTGCGGGCGCCCGGCGTCCGGCCGACCTACCGCGACGTCGCGCCCGCCCGGTCACCAGGCCTCCTCCCGTCCGTCGTGTCCGCGGTTCCGTCCCCGGATCCCGCCCCTCCGTCCTGCGCCCCGTCCGGCGCGGCGTTCCCCGCCGTGCCGAAGAGCCTGCCCGAGAGCCACTCGCCGACGACGGGCACGTTCTCCGTCGCGCGCTCCTCGAACGGGCGGTCGATCTCGGCCGCGATGCCGGCCCGGCCCTCGATGGCCTCGCTCGCGGCGACGGCCTCCCGCGCCGCGCGCTCCGCGCCCGTGACCGCGAGATCCGTCTCCGTCGCGGCCCGCTCCCCCCTTGCCTTCGCACCCGTCACGCCCGGCGGCGGCGCTCCCGCCTCCCCGGCAGCGTCGCGCACGCGCGCCGACCAGCCCGCGTAGGACGTGGCGGTCTCCCGCACGTATTCCCCGCGCGCCTCTTCGGCGGCGTCCCGGTGGTCCTCCATGGTCCCGCCCGTCGCGGGATCGGGACCGGCGGGCGCGGGATAGTACGTGCTGACGAATGCGGCGGCATGCTCCCTGAGCTGCTCTGCGTCCTCCGGGGTCTGCGGCGAGGCGATGCGCATCGCGCCCGCCGCGCCGATGGCGCGACCGTCCGCTCCCGGCTGCTCCGACAGCCAGGCGAAGAAGGGCTGTCCGAGCTCGCGCTCGATCGCCTGCGCGTCGGAGCGCACCTGCGCCGCCTGCTCGGTCCAGCTTTCCGATTCCTGACGCGCCAGCGCGGACCGCTCCTGGAAGCTCCGCATCCGCGCGAGGCTGGCCGAGAGCCCCTCGTCGAGGCTGGCGAGCTCGCTGTCGCCCGTCTGCGCCGAGTAGCGCCGCGACGCGTCCGACACCCTGCCCCAGGTCTCGCTGACGCCGTGGCGGCGGTCGTATTCCTGCATCCGGTTCCAGGCGTCGGATTCGATGGTCTGGCCGCGCCACATGACCGAGCCGTCGGCGCCGACCTTCGCGATGATGTCCCAGCCGCCGCCGACCTTCGCCTCGGCGGTCAGGTTCATCGCCTGGTTCGCCGTGACGCCGCCGATCTCCGCAAGCTTGTCCACGTGCCCCGCGAGTTCCTGCGCCTGGCGCGATTCGCTCTCGGTGACGCCGCGGGCGTGCGCCTCGCCCGTCGAGACGTCGTGGCTGTAGCGCTCGATCATGGCCGTTGCGTCGGTGACGGCCGCGTTCCGCGCCATGCCCGCCTCGGCGGACCAGTGACGCGACCGGCCGTGCGCCTCCGCGGCGCGGGTCTCGTGGCTGGTGGCGAGCGATTCCGAGAGCCGCACCCCTGCGGCGGGGATGCGGCTCGTGGCTGCGCCCGCGTCGGCCACCACGGTGCCGTCGCCCGTGACCGTCATGGCCGTCCCTCCGGGCGCGTAGCCCGTGTAGCGGCCCTCGTCGACATGGGGCGAGGTGCGGACCTGTCGTCCCTCGATGGTCGCGAAGCGGTGCGTGTCGTAGGCCGTGCTGGCCAGAGAGAGGTTGCCCGTGGTCCCCTCATGGGCGGCGGAGGACGCCGCGTCCTGGCCGACCGCCAGGACGGAGGTGGCCAGCACCGTGGCCTTGGACATGCCGTAGGCGAGCGCGGCGGCGAGGAACGGCACCGACATCGAGAGGTATCCCGACATCACGGCCACGTCCGCCGCGACGGCGCGGATCCCGGCCTGCGCCACGAGCGATATGCCGATCTCCCCGTTCGGCATGATCGCGGCGGCCTGCATGCGCTCGGCGGCCTCGCCCATGGAGATGCGGTGCAGGACGGCATAGAGCGGACCCCAGGACTGGAGCCAGACGAGCCCGGTGACGTAGGAGCGGAAGATCGCCGCCCCGGCGGGCGTCAGCATCAGGAGGACCGCCATCGGGAAGGCGCCCACGTAGAGGCACTCGAAGACGATCCTGAGCAAGGGCACCCAGGTCTCGGCCTGCCGCCCGATGGCGCGGTAGGCGGAGACGGTCTGGGCCTCGGCCCGCGCCTCGGTGTACGCACTCAAGGCGGCCGCGTTGCCGGTCTCGGACGACCACTGCTCGCCCGCGTCGTGAACCGCGTTCAGCACCATCTGCTGGCGCATGATCTCGCCCGCCGTGCGCGAGGCCCCGATCAGGAAGTCGTGCGCGGCGGGAAGCGCGGCCACCAGTTCCGCCCTGGCAAGCGCCCCGGTGCGCGCGTCGGGGAAGATGCGCCGCCCGAACACGGTCCCGGCCCGCGCCATCTCCGCGTTCCACAGCGCGTTCAGGCGTCCCGCCCCGTCCCGGCAGGTGACGATCTCGCGGTCGACGGGCGTCGCCCCGGTGCCGCTCGCGGGCAGCCGGGTCGCGAACTCGAACATCCGCGCGGGCGAGGCGCCAGCCGAGGGCGTGCCCGCGGCGGTGACGAGCGTCCAGAGGTCGGTCGATTCGCGGAGGTCGTCGGCGGAGACGTGGCCGAGCAGCAGCGCGTGGAACACGCACTGGCGGACGTAGCTCCGGACGTTCCGCGCGAAGACGGCGTCGGTGATCTCGAACCGGGTGGCCCGGTCCGCGAGCCTTGCCCCGAAGATCATGCCGTGGCGGCGGTAGGTCAGGTCGTTCGGGAGCGTGAAGGCCTGCTCGGTGAGCCGGGTCAGCCCGTCGCCCACCTGGGAGGTGAGCGAGGCGAAGAGCGCGAGC
>JAJEAZ010000450.1 GCA_022824105.1 Alphaproteobacteria bacterium | reverse complement strand
CGGCGGCCTCCCACCATGGATATAGTGACACATTACCGCAGTGCTAAGGGACTCCGTATTTCCGCTTACAGGCGGAGGAACGCCGCGATGCGGGCCACGATGCGCTTGTGCAGCGCCCTGCGATCCGCGCCCGGCGGGTCGTCGCAGACGGGGTCGTCGCCTTCCGCGGCCAGGAGCGCCGGACCCCGGGGCTTGCAGGGCGGAAGCGCCGAGAAGTGCGCGGCCGGGGCCATGATCTCGACCTCGGCGCCGGGGAGAAGCGCGGCGAGACCGCTGCCCGTTCCGGTGAAGTCGGTCGCCGGCAGCCGGGTCTCCGCCGTGCCGAGGGCGATCAGCAGCACCTGGTCCACGAGGTCGCGCGCATGGGAACGCCCGAGGCCGTAGGTCAGCGCCGGTTCGATGGCGGCGACGGCGCGGATGCGCGCGTCCTTGCGCCCGGCATTCCATTCCCCGGCGGAAAAGCCGACCGCATAGATACGGGCCAAGTCGGCGCGGGCGGCGAGGTCGGGTTGGGCGGCGAGCCAGTCGAGCGCGGCCTGCATGTCCTGTACGCGCATCCAGTGCTTCAGGCCCTCCCGGAGGTCGAAGTCGCGCCATGCGCTGTTCGGGTGGTTCACGGAGATGACGAGCGCGCCCGCCTCAGCCAGGCCGGCCGTCAGCCAGCCCAGCGCGCCGATATGGCCGCCGAGGCCGTGGCTCGCCAGTACCACGGGAAACGACCCCTCCGCCATCCGTGCGCCGTCGAGAACCGGTGTGCCGTGAAAGACGGCGTTCCCGCCGAATGAAACCGCTTCGCCGCCCGCGTTGCAAGCAGGCGGACGCCGCTCCTATAGTCCCCTGCCTCCGGGGCTGGAGACGTCTTCCCATGCTTGTCGATCTACCCACCGCCGCCCGCTACAACGCCTGGGCCAATGAGCGGCTCTATGCGGCCTGCGCCGAGCTCTCGCACGAGGAGCGCATTCTCGACCGGCGGGGCTTCTTCCGCTCGATCCACGCAACGCTCAACCACATCCTGCTGTCCGACCTGATCTACCGCGAGCGGCTGGAGAAGAAGCCGACGACCTTCACGCGCCTCGACGAGATCCTCCATGAGGAGTTCGAGCCGCTCCGCAAGGCGCACGCCGCCCAGGACCGCTGGTATATCGGCTATTCCGACGGGCTGGACCCGGCCGAGCTCGACGGGACGCTTTCCTTCGACACGGTGGAGACCGGCGAATATTTCAGCCTGCCGCTGCGGCGCTGCCTCACCAACCTGTTCCAGCACCAGATCCACCATCGCGGGCAGACCCACCACATGCTCTCGCATGCGGGCCAGGACCCGCCGCCGCTCGACTTCGTGAAGTTCAGCGCGGGCGAGTAGCCGGGAGGTGGCGGCGGACGGGCCGCGCTTCGACGCGGTCGTCATCGGGGCCGGACAGGGCGGCCTCGCCGTCAGCTGGTTCCTGACCCGGCTCGGCATCGGGCATGTCGTGCTGGAGCGTTCGGGCATCGCGGCGAGTTGGCGCGAGCGGCGCTGGGATTCCTTCTGCACCGTCACGCCGAACTGGTCGATCGCGCTTCCCGGCGCGGAGTATGCCGGCGGCGACCCGGACGGGTTCCTTCCGCGCGACGAGCTGGTGCGCCATTTCGAGCGCTGGGCGGAGTCCTTCAATGCACCGGTGCGCTGCGGGGTGGAGGTGCGGCGCGTGCGGCCCGCGGAAGGCGGTTTCGAGGTGGAGACAAGCGAAGGCGCTTACGCCGCCGGCAATGTCGTCGTGGCGACCGGCACATACCAGGCTCCGAACATCCCGGCCGTGTCCGCCCGCCTGCCGCGCCGCATCCGGCAGCTTGCGGCCGACGAGTACAAGCACCCCGGCATGCTGGCGCCTGGCGGCGTCATGGTCGTGGGCGCGGGGCAGACCGGCTGCCAGATCGCCGAGGAACTGCACGAGGCGGGCCGCGATGTCTGGCTTTGCGTCGGCCGCGCCGGCCGCCTGCCGAGGCGCTGGCGGGGGCGGGACTGCATCGCCTGGCAGCGCGACATGGGCTATCTCGACCGAACCCCGGAGATGCTGGAAAGCCCCGAGGCGCGCTTCCGGGCGGACCCGCACCTCACCGGGCGCAATGGCGGCTGCACGCTCAGCCTGCACGACTTCCACCGGCGCGGCATCCGCCTGCTCGGCCGGTTGACCGGCTGCGACGGCGAGCGCGCGTCGTTCGACGGCGGCCTGCACGCCGAAATGCGCTTCGCGGACGAATTCGCGGCCCGGATCGTGGCCGAATTCGACCGGCATATCCGGGAGCATGGCATCGACGCGCCGCCGCCGGCCCCGGACGAGCTTGCGGGCGGCCCGCCGGCGGACGGGGCCATGCCGGACATGCGGCGGGAGCTCGACCTTGCCGCGGCGGGCATAAAGAGCGTGGTCTGGGCCGCCGGCTACCGCCACGACTTCTCCTGGGTCGAGGCCCCGGTCCTGGACGAAGCCGGCTATCCCGTTGCGCCCGGCGGGGTGAGCGCCTGCCCCGGCCTCTATTTCGCCGGCCTCAACTGGATGACCCGGCGCAAGTCCGGCATCCTCTGGGGCGTCGGCGAAGACGCCTGCAGCGTCGCCCGCCACCTCGCAGGACGGCGCGGCCCTATTCCGGCTCCGGGTTGATGCGGGGGCAGGCGAACTTTTGGGGTTACGAATCAAACGGGGCGCTCGAAGATGACGTTCCGTAACTCCGGCGACTGCTTCGGTCTTGGCGCAAAGCCCAGTTCCGCCATCACACCGAACAGTTCCCGATTGTGATCCGAGTTCAAGTCGCCTTCCATCTCCATGATTACCGACTGCACGGAATGCACAGACAGAGTGCGCCGACCGCCTCGCAGAATCGCCGCTTCGATATTATCGACGTCCAGTTTCACATGCGTCGGCAACGGCGGTTGAAACATTTCGACGAAGTCGTCGATCCGAAACCCGACAGCTCCTTGGCGAAACTGGGTTGGGACCCGTCCGGAGATGATGTGAATTTCAGTCTCGAAGCCGTTGAAGCAACTGCCGGCAAGTGTCCCCAATCCCTTCTCGCCCATATTCAGCCGCCCGATTTTCGTCTCGCCGGCAAGAGCGATGCAATAGGCTACGACGTGGTCTGCTGCTCCGTTCAACTCGATATTCCTGTTGAGCGCCCCAAAATTGGCGGCGGCCGGTTCGAACGCGACGACACGCACATCGTCCCCCCTCAGGCGAGAGGCGGCGCTGAGGGTATAGACGCCTATATTCGCCCCGATGTCCCATAAGCATCCGTCTTCCGACATGGCGTCGATCCAGTCCAGCGTATCCGGTTCGACATATGCCCCGCTGGTCAATCCTTTATGGACCAGATAGTTGTTGTCGAAGAGGCGTATGTTCGCACTCCGCGTCGAGAGGAGAAAAACGGACGGAAGCCTGTCCCTTACACGCATGAGCACATGTCGGCGTTTCGTCGGACTTAGCCCCAGCGTCACAGTTCTTGCGAAAGCGAGGATCAGCCATGTGAAGAATTTTCTCATCCCATATCTTTCCAATTGGGCGTCGCGCTGTAGCGCAGCATGTGCTTGCGAGCCTTCCCCCGCGCCCGCATCTGCATCGTCCATAACCAGAAACCCGCACGGTGCAGCCGGCCGCGCGCGGTCCGGCGGTCATCTTTCCAGCCTTGCTTGGTGATGCGGGTCGGCTCAGTGTCCGACTCGAAGTCGTCCAACCGTTGATATGCCATCGCCGGGCAGACCTGCACTGGGCGCAGCTTCCGGGCTGTCCCGGAATCGACCCGGTTGAAGATCAGGTGATCTATCGGCATGCGCAGCGGAACGCCTGCATCCAGAATGGTCCGCGCCGCTTCCCGGTTGACCATGTAAGCCCCGGCGCCGCCGTTCCAGCGGTACAGTTCTCGCAAGACGCGCCCCGATGATGTTCTGCCGATCGGCTGCCCCAACAGCCTCCGAAGCTCGAATGTCGCCTCGATCTTTACCAGGCCGGACAGTTGCGACGGCCACCAGTCCATGTCGGAGAGCAAGCCGGGCGTGTCAGGGGATAGCTCCGCATCGTCTTCGAGGATGAGCGCCGCCGGCGCGTCGGTCATCAGAAACGCGCTCAATGCCTTGTAATGCGAGAGAGTGCAGGCTTCGTCCCCTATGCCGACTATCCGGTCGGGCTGGTTATCGTTCCCGTGTTCCCATCGGTCCTGATCGACAAGCAGGCGCCCGTCTATGCCCGCAACCCGCGTCGCCTCGATTCCGAGCCTGTCCATTTGCGCGGACATTGCGGCCCACCGGTCCGGCCGGCGGTCGAGATTGATGACGAAGACCGGCAGCGTCATGGGTGCAGGGGGAACCCGGCATCCGCGCCAGTCCGGGCCGCCGGCATCAGGCCGCCTCTTCCGGCTCGCTCTCGGGGCGCGGCGCCGGGCGCGGAATGCCGGCGGGCCACTCGGTTCCGTCCGGCCAGCGGTCGCTCAGATACCGGACGACGGCCTGCGCCACCCGGAGCGTGCAGGT
Source organism: Alphaproteobacteria bacterium (assembly GCA_022824105.1). Classification (GTDB taxonomy): domain Bacteria; phylum Pseudomonadota; class Alphaproteobacteria; order Bin95; family Bin95; genus Bin95. The sequence goes on along the minus strand of JAJEAZ010000450.1, from coordinate 2,116 downwards.
CCGGCCCGCCTGGAGCCGGGCGAAGAACTTGCCGTCGCCCGCCGCCAGAAAACCGACCCGCCACAAGGAGATATTTCGCGCGCTGGCAAAACGCTGCGCGAGATCGATCAGGGACGTTTCATTCATGCAGCTATAATTGGGGTAAATATACCCTCTTTACAAGGAAATTATTACCCGAAATACGGGGCGCAAAAGCCCTGTCGCTCAAAGCGCTGCAAGCAACGGGTTGCGTTCGGCGTCCAAGGGATTTATCCCTTGTTCTGTGGAGGATATTTTACGCGAGATCGACGTGGCGCTGGAGCGCCTCGGCATTTCCGCCAGGGCCGCCTCCATCCGGGCCAACAGTTCGCCCGAAATGATCCGGGACATGCGGCGCGGCCACATACCCTCGGTCAACAAGCTGCGTTCTCTCTGCGAAACGCTCGGTCTGGAATTCTATGTCGGGCGCCCCCGGCGGCCCCGGCACGATGACGATGAGGGCCTGTCGGCCGTTCCGCTGAAAACGCTGGAGCGGACGGCGCAGGAGCTGGTGCGGCTGGCGGCGGGCGCAGGCGGCGATCCGGTTCCGGACGATTTGTGGCCGGTTCTGGCCGGACGGCGCGGGCGCGCGGTTCCGCAGCCGGCCGACGGCGCCGTGCCGGCCGGCGCCCGGCCGGTCGCTGTGACCCGACTCGCAGCGGCGCCGGGCGGCGGCGAGGCGCAGGAGGTCCGCCGGGAACGGGTCTGGTTCAGGCAGGACTGGCTGGAGCGGCACGGTCTCGATCCCGAGCGGTGCGCGGTAATCGGCTTGCAGGGGGACGCGATGGAGCCCGCGCTTCCGGACGGGTGCTCGGTCCTCGTGGACCGCAGGCGCACCGAATGGCTGCCGCCGCGCATCCTTGTGTTGCGCACCGAAGGCCGGATGGTCGCCAGACGCGCCGCCCGCTCCGATGACGGCCTGCGCTTCATGGCCAGCGACCATCCGGCCTGGCCGGACGCGCCCCTGCCCCCGGATGCCGAAATACTCGGACAGGTAAGGTGGGTGGCGCGCACGCTCGACTGACGAGGCAGGTGCTGGAGGTCCTGCGGAACGGAAGGGTGAATGGATATCCTGAGCTGGATGAGTACGGAGACTACCGCATCAGAATGGCCCGCAGGGTCGCTGGCACCCGTGTCGTCGTGGTCGTCGCGGTGTGTGCGGACCATGTGGTCTGCATCACGACCTGGTGAGGCTGAACCAACGGAGGGAGGAACATGATCGATGAAAGATACCATTACGTGGAGTGCGGCCTGGACGACGTGTATCTTGAAAACGGTTTCGAGCGGTTTGAATCTCCGCGCGGGACGAGCGTCGCTATCCGGGACGTGGACGCTCTCCATCGGGAAATCGGGCAACACATCTGCAACGAGAAGAAGGATCTGAGCGGGAAAGAGCTCCGTTTCCTGCGTCGCGAGATGCTTATGTCTCAAGCATCGTTAGCGCACATGCTTGGGGTGAAGGAACAGACGGTGCATCGGTGGGAGGCTGGCAAGACGGCTGTGCCGAAGGCGGCAGAGGCCATCCTGAGGTTCCTGTATATGGAGCAAATCAAGGCGTCTAGCGATGGCGTGCGCGCCACGCTGAAACGAATCGCGGATCTCGAAGACGAGTTCCACTATCAACAGCAAATGATCTTCAAACTCAAAAGGGTCGAGCGGGCAAGGCAGTCGGCCCGGAGCGATTCCGCACCACCCCGATGGGCGCTGGCTGCGTAGGAAGGTTTAGACCAACGGTTACAAGCAGGAACCGATAAGCCTCTGCTATCGTCCCGGACGGCGCGCAAGCGTCAATCCGGGACCGGGCGACGGGGGCCGCATTCCTCATGAGTCGTAACCCGGCTCTGCCGGTATTACTGCTGCCCGCTACCCCGCCGCCCTCAGCCTTGCGAAGCCGGCGTCGAGGTCGGCGATCAGGTCGTCCGGGTCCTCCAGGCCGACCGAGAGCCGGACGAGGCCCTCCCCGATGCCGGCCGCCTTGAGCGCCGCCGCGTCCATCTGCTGATGCGTGGTCGAGGCCGGGTGGATGACCAGCGACTTGGCGTCGCCGACATTGGCGAGATGGGAGAACAGCCTGAGCCGTTCGATGAAGACGCGGCCG
>JAJEAZ010000558.1 GCA_022824105.1 Alphaproteobacteria bacterium | reverse complement strand
GTGCTCGCGGCCGTGGACGATGTCGTTCTTCCGGGCCTGCGCTGGTATCTGCGCCGGCGGGTCAACCGGGCGATTACCGAGGTCAACGCCCGCTTCGGGCTCGAACTGCCGACCTTCCAGCTGACGACCCGCCGGGTGCTGATCGACCGCCTCGTCTACGATCCCGAGGTGATGAGGACCGTGGGCGCGGTCGCCGCGGAGCGCGGGGTGGAGCGCGAGAGCCTGATGGCGGACGTCACATCCATCGCGCGCGAAATGGTGCCCGCCTTCAACGCCTATTTCTATTTCAAGCTGGGCTACTGGATCGCCCGCCGGCTCCTGCGCGGCTTTTACCGGGTGCGCCTCGGCTTCGCCCATGAGCGGGCGGCGGCGAGGGCGCCGCCGGACACGGCCGTCGTCTTCTTCATCAACCATCGCAGCAATGTCGATTACATGCTGGTGACCTATCTCGCCGCCCGTTCGGTCGCGCTGTCCTACGGGGCGGGCGAGTGGGCGCGTGTCTGGCCGATCCGGAGCCTGCTGCGGCTTGCCGGCGTCTATATCCTGCGCCGGGAGTCGGGCGACCCGCTCTACCGCAAGGTGCTGGAGCGCTATGTCCAGATGGCGACGGAGGCCTGCGTGCCCCACGCGATCTTCGCCGAGGGGAAGCTCTCCCGGGACGGCATGATCCACGAGCCGAGGCTCGGCATGCTGGGCTACATCACCAAGACCTTCGATCCGGCCGGGACCTACGACATCGAGTTCATCCCCGTCGCGACCAATTTCGACCGCGTCATGGAGGAGCGCACGCTGGTCGCCAATCCCGACGCCGATTTCCGGGGCCGGGGCGGCAAGTTCATCTTCGGCTCCACGGCCGGGTTCTTCGTCCGGATGATGTGGCGGAAGCTCCAGGGCCGGTTCCCCGGCTTCGGGGTCGCGTGCGCCAATTTCGGCGAGCCGGTGTCGCTCAGGGAATGGTCCGAGGAACGGGGGCTGAACTTCTCGCGGCTCGACCGGGAGGAGCTGTTCGCGGCGGTGGGGGAGCTGGGCGAGGAGCTCACGCAGCGGATCGTCGACGTGGTCCCGGTGCTCGCCGTGCCGGTGGTCTCGGCGGTGCTGGTCGAGGCCGACGGGCCGCTGGGCGCCGAAGCGGTAAAACGCCGCGCCCTCGAATGGCTCGATGACGCCCGCGCGCTGGGCGCCCATATCGCCATCAGGGACGGCAGCGAGGCTGCCGACATCGAACGGGCGGTGCAATCCTTGCGCAAGAGGCGGCTGATTACGGAACGGGAGGACGGCATCGTGGCGGCGGAGCGCCAGCGCCCGCTGCTCGACTATTACGCGGCCTCGATCCAGCAGCTGCGCACCCATCTCGAACGGAAGCGGGACGGCGCTGGCTAGTCCCGCACATCGCGGCCTTCCGGCGCCGGAACTCATGATCGCGTGCCTGCGCTCGCCGCTGGGGGAGCTGATCGGCCGGCCCTGGTTCGACCGCGCCGCGCTTGCGGTCCTCTCGGGATGGTTCTTCCCGCTCTCCCGGCTCTGGGCGGCGGCGCGGGCCGCGGAAGGCTCCGTCGAGCGCTATCTCGCCGAGGTTCCGATGCCGCGGACGCCGCGCCTGGAGGGGGCGCTCCAGCAGCGGCTCGACCGGTTCGAGCGCGTCCGGGCCGGGACGGTGGCGAGCGAACGCGCCTGGGAGGACGCCTTTTTCGGCCCGGCCGCCGCGGCCCCGGAGGCGCTGGCGGAGGCGGAGCGGCGCCGGCTTCTCCAGCGCCATGCCTACAATGTGCTGCGCCGCATGTTCGCGCCCTTCGCGGCGCGCGTCCGGGCCGCGCCCTTCCGCTGGCGGATTCCGGACCCGGCGGAGGTGGAGGCCCTCTATGGAGGTTTCCTGGACGAGCCGGCCCGCGCCTTCGCCGCGCCCGAGCCCATGCCGCCCGTGCGGGTCTCGCACGCCTTCCCGGCCGCGCCCGGCCGGCGGGACTACTGGCTGCGCTTTCCCTCCCCCTCGGACCGGATGGGCGACGAGGCCGTCGCGCGGGTGTACGAGCCCGCCGGCGTCTCCGACCCGCCGACGCTGATCTTCGGCCACGGCATCGGGGTCGAGTTCGACCATTGGCGCGGCGTGGCGGACGAGATCGAGGCGCTTGTGGCGATGGGCCTGCGCGTGGTGCGCCCGGAAGCGCCCTGGCACGGGCGGCGGGTCCTTCCCGGCCGCTACGGAGGCGAGCAGTTCGTGGCGACGGCGCCGTGCGGGGCGCTCGACCATTTCACCGCGGCGGCCCGCGAGTGGGCGGTGCTGATCGACTGGTGCCGGCGGGCGGGGCGGGGGCCGGTCGCCATCGGCGGCAGCAGCCTCGGCGCGATGACGGCGCAGATCGTCTCCGACCGGGCGCGCCGCTGGCCGGAGCGCCTCCGTCCCGATGCGATGTTCCTGGTCACCCATTGCGGGCGCATAGAGGAGGCGATGCACGGCGCGCTGGCGCGGGCCTGGGGCATAGCCGGGGCCACGATGGCGCATGGCTGGACCGACGAGGCCGCGCGCCGCTTCACGCCGCTGCTCGACCCGGTGGACGAGACCTCCGTCGATCCGCACAACATCGTCAGCGTGCTCGGCGCGCGCGACGACGTCACGCCCTACTGGGGCGCGAAGGCGCTGATCGACCGCTGGGCGGTGCCGGAAGAGAACCGCTTCATCTGGCGCCGGGGGCATTTCAGCGTGCCGATCACCATGTTGCGCAACCGCGCCCCGCTCGT